>NZ_JBICKW010000002.1:0-35811 GCF_043104645.1 Delftia sp. WSY_12 | reverse complement strand
CGCTCGAATTTTTCTTTAGCCATTTTTCCGACTCCGAAAAAAATCTAAATCACTACAACAGGATTTGGCGCAACCCCATCTAGCGAGCGCACCAGAGAGAATGGTGCCCATGGGCAGGATCGAACTGCCGACCTCTCCCTTACCAAGGGAGTGCTCTACCACTGAGCCACATGGGCCTTGAAGCCGCCGAAGCAACCTCAAAAAACTTTGCTTGCAAACTGGAGCGGGAGACGGGAATCGAACCCGCGTCATTAGCTTGGAAGGCTAGGGTTCTACCATTGAACTACTCCCGCACAGATTGACTGCACGCTGCCACCTTTTCAGATGACTTCTCTTCTTCACCATTACTGGTGGAGGGGACTGGATTCGAACCAGTGTAGGCGTAAGCCAACAGATTTACAGTCTGCCCCCTTTAGCCACTCGGGCACCCCTCCGAAGAGATTTGAATTCTAGCACCGTTTTTTTCGTCTGAAAAAATTCAGTGCATTTTTTTCTCAGGCCACCGAGGCGATCCAAGAAAAATGTGGCGCGGCTGGCGGGGATCGAACCCACGACCCTTGGCTTCGGAGGCCAATACTCTATCCACTGAGCTACAGCCGCTCAAGGCATCGCTGCCCTGCACAAGCCGATGATTGTCGCATGACTTTGCACTACCGCGTACAAGCCCCGCGGCCCCGCCCGCTCATTGGGCAGGAGCCTCCGAAACCGTGAAGCCCAGCCCGCGCAGGCAGACATCCACCGCCTGGGCACCCACTTGCTTGAGATCGAAAGCCCGCCCCAGCAGCCAGCTCTGCAGCAGCCCGTCAAACATGGCGCACAGTGCGATCGATGCCTGGTGCGCCGACATGGGCATGGTGACTGCATGGCTTTCGGCGGCGGCACACAGCGCCAACTCCAGCCGGGACGAAAAGGAGTCCAGTGCCGCGCGATTGCGCTCCTGCACCGGCATGAGTTCGCCCACGTACTCCACCTTGAGCAACAGGATCTCGAAGACGCGCCGCGTGCTGTCGTCATCCGCAATGCGCCCGAAGACCACCGCCATCAGGCGCCGCACATATTCCAGCGCATCGCATTCGGAGTCATCTTCGCAGTCGCCCTGAGCGGCCTGCTCCAGCGGGAGCGTGACGCGATCCAGCATGGCATAGAAGAGATCCAGCTTGTCCTTGAAATGCCAGTAGACCGCACCGCGCGTGGCGCCGGCTCGCTGGGCAATCTCGTTGAGCGAGGCCCGGGCGACACCCTGCTCGTAGAACACTTGCTCCGCAGCGTCCAGCAGACTGTTGCGCGTTGCAAACGCATCTTCTTTCGTTCGTCGTGCCAAGATGTATTTCCTTCCATCGTTGAGCCCGGCCATGCCACGCTACGCCATGCTTCGCGCCGCCTTGCAGCAACTGCGGTCATTATACATTCATGTATGTATGTATAATCCGCGACTTGCCCGTGGACACGGGCGTTCCGGATAGCGCTGACCGGAACGTCAACATCGTTATTTGATTCAGCACAAGGACCCATCATGCCCAGCACACGCAGCAATGTGTCAGCCGCTCCGTCCCCTTACAACAGTCTGCGCCTCACCACCGTGGCCCTGGCCGTCACCGCCGCAATGGCCATGGCCGCCTGCGGGAAAAAGCCCGAAGAACAAGCTGCCGCACAGCAGCAGATGCCCGCCGTCCCTGTAGGTGTGGTGGTGGCCACCCCCGCCGATGTGGGACTTGTGACCGAGTTGCCCGGCCGCGTGGACGCGCGCCGCGTGGCCCAGATCCGGGCCCGTAGCGCCGGCATCGTGCAGGAGCGCCTGTTCAAGGAAGGCAGCGACGTGAAGGCCGGCCAGGTGCTGTACCGCATCGATCCGGCGCCCTACCAGGCGACGCTGCAAAGTGCCAAGGCCACGCAGGCCCGTGCCGAGGCCAACCAGGCCCAGGCACTGGCGCAACTGGAACGCTACCGCCCGCTGGTTGCCGCCAACGCGATCAGCAAGCAGGACTTCGTCAATGCAGAGGCTGCCTACAAGCAGGCCCAGGCTGACGTCGCGGCCGGCAAGGCCTCCGTGCGGACCGCCGAGATCAATCTTGGCTATACCAGCGTCACCGCCCCCATTTCTGGCCGCATCGGCCAGTCTCTGGTGACCGAAGGCGCGCTGGTCGGCCAGGGCGAGGCGACCCCGCTGGCCGTGGTCCAGCAGATCAATCCGGTCTATGTGAATTTCACCCAGTCGTCCAGCGAAGCCTTCCGGCTGCGCCGCGCGATGGAGCAGGGCAAGCTCAAGAGGGCCGATGGCGCCGAAGCCGCCAGCGTCGAGGTGCGCCTGGACGATGGCACGGCCTACGAACTCAAGGGCAAGCTGCTGTTCACCGACCTGACCGTGGACAGCTCCACCGGCCAGGTCACGCTGCGTGCCGAGGTGCCCAATCCCAAGGGATTGCTGCTGCCCGGCATGTATGTGCGCGTGCGCATGGAGCAGGCCCAGGCGTCCAACGCCATTGCCGTGCCCCAGCAGGCGGTGACGCGCACCGAGACCGGCGACACCGTGAGCGTGGTCAGCGACGACGGCAAGATCACCAAGCGCCAAGTGAAGGTGACCACGGCCCAGAACAACCAGTGGCTGGTCAGCGAAGGCCTGCAGGCGGGCGAGAAGGTGATGGTCGACGGCTTCCAGAAGCTGCAGATGCTGCCACCCGGCACGCCGGTCAAGCCCGTACCGTGGCAGCCCGAGGCCGCAGGCGCCCAGAAGCCGGCCGGCACGGCAGCGCCAGCCCCGCAAGCCGCAGCCGATGCCAAGCCTGCGGACCAGGCAGACAAGAAGTAATCAAGGGGCTCAGCAATGGCCAAGTTCTTTATCGACAGACCGATCTTTGCATGGGTCGTCGCGCTGTTCATCATCGTCCTCGGTGGTATCGCGCTGACCAAGCTTCCGATCGCTCAATACCCCAAGGTGGCTCCTCCGGCCATCGTCATCAACACGGCCTATCCAGGCGCGTCCGCGAAGGTGCTCGAAGACAGCGTGCTGTCCGTGATCGAGCGCGAGATGAACGGCTCGCCCGGCCTGGTCTACATGGAGTCTGTGGCCCAGGCCGACGGCACGGGCAGCATCACCATCAGCTTCGAGGCCGGCACCAACGTGGACCTGGCGCAGGTGGACGTGCAAAACCGCCTCTCGCGCGCCACGCCGCGCCTGCCTGCGTCGGTGACGCAGCAGGGCGTTCGCGTGGACAAGGCGTCGTCCAACTTCCTGCTGTTCATCATGCTGTCGTCCGAGGACGCCAAGGCCTATGACACGGTGGCCCTGGGCGACTATGCCTCGCGCAACATCGTTCCCGAAATCCAGCGTGTGGCAGGCGTGGGCCAGGCACAGCTGTTCGGCACGGAAAAGGCGATGCGCATCTGGTTCGATCCCGCCAAGCTGCAGGGCTACAAGCTCTCGGCCGAGGACGTGACAGCCGCCATCCGCAGCCAGAACGCCCAGGTGGCCAGCGGCGCCATCGGCGACCTGCCCAACATCACGGGCCAGAAGATCGCCGCCACGGTGACGGTGATGGGCCAGCTGTCTTCGATCAGCCAGTTCGAGAACATCGTGCTGCGCGCCAATGCCGATGGCTCCACCGTGCGACTCAAGGACGTGGCCACCATCGAGATCGGCGGCCAGGCCTACGCGACCTCCGCCCGCCTGAACGGCAAGGATGCCGTGGGTATCGGCGTGCAGCTGACGCCCAGCGGCAATGCGCTGGCCACGGCCAAGGCCGTGCATGCACGCATGGAGGAACTGAAGAAGTTCTTCCCCAAGGGCGTGAATTACTCCATTCCCTACGACAGCTCCAAGTTCGTGAGCATCTCCATCGAGAAGGTGGCCCACACGCTGCTGGAAGCCATCGTGCTGGTGTTCCTGGTGATGTACCTGTTCCTGCAGAACTGGCGCTACACGCTGATCCCGACCATCGTGGTGCCCATTGCACTGCTGGGCACCTTCGCGGTCATGCAGGCCGTGGGCTTCTCGATCAACGTGCTGGCCATGTTCGGCATGGTGCTAGTCATCGGCATCGTGGTGGACGACGCCATCGTGGTGGTGGAGAACGTCGAGCGCATCATGAGCGAGGAAGGCCTGCCGCCGCGCGAGGCCGCGATCAAGGCCATGGGCCAGATCTCGGGCGCCATCGTGGGCATTACGCTGGTGCTGATCGCGGTGTTCATACCGCTGGCTTTCTTCGCGGGGTCCACCGGCAATATCTACCGGCAGTTCTCCATCGTGATGGTCGCCTCCATCAGCTTCTCGGCCTTCATGGCGCTGACGCTGACACCGGCTCTGTGCGCAACGCTGCTCAAGCCCGTGGAGGCCGGCCACAACCACGAGAAGAAAGGCTTCTTCGGCTGGTTCAACCGCACGTTCGCACGCTCGGCCAAGTCCTATGAAGGCTGGGTGGCCCGCCTGCTCAAGCGCTCGGTGCTGATGATCGGCGTGTACCTGGCCGTGATCGCCGGTGCCGTGGTGGTGTTCCGTGGCCTGCCGACCTCGTTCCTGCCGACCGAGGACCAGGGCTACTTCATCGTCAACGTGCAACTGCCTCCTGGCGCCGCCAAGGAGCGCACGCTGGAAGTCATGAAGCAGGTCGAGGAGGCCGTGCTGCCGCAGCCCGAAGTGGCCAACATGGTCAGCGTGCTGGGCTTCAGCTTCTCCGGCCAGGGCCAGAACGCCGCCCTCGCCTTCGTGCCGCTCAAGGACTGGTCCGAACGCAAGGGAGCGGACTCCACGGTGGATGCCATGACGGGCCGCATCATGGGCATGACGGCGGGCATACGCGACGCCTTCGTGTTCGCCGTGAACCCGCCGCCCATTCCCGAACTGGGCAATGCCGTGGGCTTCTCGTTCCGCCTGCAGGATCGTGCCGGCCACGGCCACGATGCGCTGATCAATGCGCGCAACATGCTGCTGGGCATGGCCGGGCAGAGCAAGGTGCTGGCCGGCGTGCGTCCCGACGGCCTGGAAGACGCGCCGCAGCTGCGCATCGAGATCGACCGCGACAAGGCCAACGCACTGGGCGTGGACTTCACCTCGATCAATGCGGCGCTGTCCACGGCACTGGGCTCGTCCTACGTCAATGACTTCCCCAACCAGGGTCGTCTGCAGCGCGTGATCGTGCAGGCCGACGCTCCGGCCCGCATGCAGCCCGACGATCTGCTGCGCCTGAACGCGCGCAATGCCAAGGGCGATCCGGTGCCGCTGTCCACGTTCGCGACCACCAAGTGGGTCAAGGGCGCGCAGCAGACGGTGCGCTACAACGGCTACCCGGCCGTGCGCATCGAAGGCTCGGCTGCTCCGGGCTTCAGCTCGGGCGATGCCATGGACGAGATGGAAAAGCTGGCTGCCAAGCTGCCCGAAGGCTTCGGCTTCGAGTGGACCGGCCAGTCGCGTGAGGAAAAGCTGGCGGGCTCGCAAGCCATCTTCCTGTACGCCTTCGCCATCCTGGCCGTGTTCCTGTGCCTGGCCGCTCTGTACGAGAGCTGGTCGATTCCGCTGTCGGTGATTCTGGTCGTGCCGCTGGGTCTGCTGGGCGTGGTGCTTGCCACCTTGCTGCGCAACTATTCCAACGACGTGTACTTCCAGATCGGACTGGTGACGGTGATCGGCCTGTCGGCAAAGAACGCCATCCTGATCGTGGAGTTCGCCAAGGACCTGCAGGCCGAAGGCAAGGGCCTGATCGAGGCCGCGCTGGAAGCCGCGCACCTGCGGTTCCGGCCCATCATCATGACCTCGCTGGCCTTCGGCCTGGGCGTGGTGCCTCTGGTGATCGCCTCCGGCGCCAGCTCCGCCAGCCAGCGTGCCATCGGCACCGGCGTGCTCGGCGGCATGATCACCGGCACCGTGCTGGCCGTGCTGTTCGTGCCCACCTTCTTCGTCGTGGTGCGCAAGCTGTTCAAGGGCAAGATCAAAACGCACAACCCGCCGTCCACACCGGCCGGCAAGGAGGCCTTGAGCCATGATTAATCGCAGTACCCCGGTGGCCATCGCCACCGCCGTGCTCCTGGCGGGATGCTCGCTCATCCCCACCTACGAGCGCCCTGCCGCTCCGGTCGCGGCCCAATACACCCGCGCGAACGCCACTGCTGCGGCAGAAGGCGGAACGGCTGCCGCACAGCTGCCCTGGCAGGATTTCTTCCAGGACGCACGCCTGCAGCAACTGGTGCGCACCGCGCTGGACAACAACCGCGACCTGCGCGTGGCCGCGCTCAATATCGAGCGCGCCCAGGCGCAGTACCGGATCACGCGCGCCGACCAGTTCCCGACGGTCGGTGCAGGCGTCAACGCCAGCCGCGCCCCGAATACCACGGGCTCCGGCACCAAGTACGTCAACAGCTACCAGGTCGGCCTGGCCGTGACCTCCTGGGAGCTGGACTTCTTCGGGCGCATCGGCAGCCTGAAGGAAGCGGCCCTGGCCCAGTACTTGGCCACCGAGGAAGCGCGCCGCGCCGCGCAGACCAGCCTGGTGGCCGCCGTGGCCAGCGGCTGGTACACGCTGCTGGCCGACGAGCAGTTGCTGAAGATCTCGCGCGACACGCTGCAGACCCGCGAAGAGTCGATCAAGCTGACCAAGCTGCGCTTCGACACGGGCGTGGCCTCCGAGCTGGACTACCGCCAGGCCGTCTCGCTGACCGAAGCTGCGCGCGCCACCCTGGCGCAGCAGCAGCGCCAGCGTGCCCTGGACGAGAACGCCCTGGTGCTGCTGCTGGGCCAGGCGCTGCCTGCGGACGTAGTCGCCAGCCTGGGCTCCAGCCAGGGCCTGCGCGACACGGCCGACCTGCCTGCCGTGCCGGCCGGCCTGCCGTCTGACCTGCTCACGCAGCGCCCCGACATCCGCCAGGCCGAGCAGCAACTGATCAGCGCCAATGCCAACATCGGCGCGGCGCGTGCGGCCTTCTTCCCGCGCATCACGCTGACCGGGCAGTTCGGCACGGCCAGCAACGAGCTGTCGGGCCTGTTCAAGAGCGGCAGCTGGGGTTTCACCCTGGCACCCTCGGCCCTGCTGCCCATCTTCGATGCGGGCCGCAACTCGGCCAATCTGGCTGCGGCCAAGGTCGATCGCGAAGTGGCCATTGCGCAGTACGAGAAGTCCATCCAGAGCGCCTTCCGCGAAGTCTCCGACGCACTGGACAGCCAAGGCACGCTGCGTGACCAGATCATGGCCCAGCGCGCCCAGCTCGAAGCCGAGCAGGCACGCCTGAAGCTGTCCGACCTGCGCTACAGCAACGGCGTGGCCAGCTATCTGGACCTGCTGGACGCACAGCGCACCCTGTTCGCGCTGGAGCAATCCACCGTGAGCGTGCGCCTGGCGCAACTGCTCAATCAGATCGAGCTGTACAAGGCTCTGGGCGGCGGCTGGACCGACAGGACGGCGACAGCGGCTGCAACCACGCAAACTCCCGCGCAGCAATAACCGCATCTGCCGCGCCAACCGCAAAGAGGCGTTCACCGCAAGGTGAACGCCTCTTTGTCATTCAGTGCGGCAAGCATTTGCCAATTGCTTGATCCATCTCATGGCATATGTGCGTCCCAGGTCAACCCGGGTCTGCGCGCAGTGTCTGCAAGAGGGCCGTCGATATAATTTGTTGTTGACTCACGCCCCCACAACACAAGAGGACTTCATGAGCGCAACCCACACCGAAGAAGCCCATACGGGCCCGATCAAGAATCCCAGGCAACTGCTGATAGCGGTGTTTTTCTCGTTCGTGGTTCCGGTGTTCGTGATCATCGGCCTCGTGCAGTACGTGAGTTCGGCCGACAAGTCCGGTGCCGGCGCTTCCCAGACCGAAATGGCCAAGGCTCAACGCCTGCAGAAGATCGGCCTTGTGGAGATCCGTGATGCCAACCGCCCCCTGCGCGCGGGCGAAGAGGTCTACAAGGGCCAGTGCGCCGCTTGCCACGCCACGGGCGCTGCAGGAGCACCCAAGTTCGAGGATGCTGCGGCCTGGGGCCCTCGCCTTGCACAGGGACTGGAAGGCTTGGTGCACTCAGCACTCAAGGGCAAGGGCGCCATGGCCCCTCAGGGTGGCGGCGACTTCAACGACACCGAAATTGCACGCGGCGTGGTCTACATGGCCAATGCGGCGGGCGGCAAGTTCGAAGAACCCAAGGCCCCTGCCGCAGAAGGCGCCGCGGCAGAAGGCGCAGCAGCCCCCGCCAATTGAGCAACACGCGGGACTTCTGGAACCAACCGGCTTCGGCCGGTTTTTTCATGCCCGCGCAGGACTGCGCACGAAACCGTAGCGCTGCGGCAACGCCTCGGCCCGCACCTCTTCACAGGCCGGCAACGCGCCCGCCTCCAGCGCAGCCGCGGCATCGATCATGTCCTGCGTATGGACCAGGCCCAGGCCGGAAGGCGTCGCCAGGTACAGGCGCCCCGTCTCGTCCATCAGCGCTTCGGTGATGGCCCCGGCATCCAGTTCGGCTCCTGTATGGCTGTGCATCTGCAGGCCCTCGCCATCCCAGCGCAACCGCCATATCCAGGGAGCATTCTCCAGCTCCACATACACGCGCTGGGGACCGTTCTGGAAGAACCATCGACCATCGGGCTCGGCCAGGTAGTTGCGGGCGATGAAGTCCGCCAGCTTTTCGTTGCGCACCTCCGCGCCCTTGGCTCCCGGGATTCCGCTGTCGAAAGCGCCGCTGGCCTGGGCCTGTTCATCGCGCAGATACCAGCGCCCGCGCTCGTCCAGCCCCAGCCAGCCGCTGCAGGCAGGCACATGGGGCCATTTGGCCATGGCCTGCTTCACGATATCGTCCATTGCATTCATCCTTTTTCGCTGTGCGCCAGCCACTGCGTGACGGCCTGCGGCATGGCCAGTACATGTCCCGGCCAACGCCCCTGTGCAAAACCCACATGACCGCCGTGCGGCGGATGCCACAGCGTAACCCGCGGGCCGACTTCGCCTGGCGCCGGCAGGCTGTACGAAGGGACAAAGGGATCGTCCAGCGCATTGAGCAGCAGTGCAGGCACGGCAATGCTGCCCAGCAGCGGTTTGGCCGCCGCCCGATGCCAATAGTCCTGCGCATCACGAAAGCCGTGGACCGGCGCAGTGAACGCATCGTCAAACTCTCTCAGATCACGTGCACGCAGCACGGCATCACGATCGAAGAGACCGGGAAACTGCGCCCACTTGAGCAGCGCCTTGGGCACCAGGGTGCGCAGGAACATGCGCGTGTAGATCCAGCGGTTCAGCCCTTTCCCCAGCGCCGTTCCCCCGGCGGCCAGGTCCAGCGGCGCACTCACCGCCGCCAGGGCCTGCACCACCTCGGCAGCCTCGTCCGCCTGCACGCCCGCCCAGCGTGCCAGCGCATTGCCGCCCAGGGAGACACCAACCGCATGCAGCGGGCGAGAAGACCGCTCGCGCAGGCGGCGCAGTATCCAGTCCACCTCCTGCACATCGCCCGAGTGATAGGCGCGCGGCGCCCGGTTGACCTCGCCGCTGCAGCCGCGAAAGTGCGGCACGGCCATGTGCCAGCCGCGCTGTTCGGCCACACAGGCCATGGCCTGGGCATAGTGGCTGTTCGCCGAGCCTTCAAGGCCATGGAAAAGCACCAGCCATGGCGCATCGGCAGGCAGGGTGGGAGCACTGCCGAAGGCGACATCGATGAAGTCGCCATCCGGGGTATCCCAGCGCTCCCACCGCCACCGGGGTGCCGCATGGCCGGCCGGCCGACGGTGCGCGAACAGCGCCGGCCAGATGGTCTGTGCGTGGCCACCGGGCAGCCAGCGCGCCGCGTTGAATTGATGCATAGAGCCCGTTTGCAGTCCTTGTCCCAGTCGCTGCGAATGGCCTTTGCCCTACAGGGCGGCGGGCCAGGTGCGCAGCACAATCGCCAGCGATGCGCAGCATCGTGCACGATACTGTCTTCCATTGTCGCTTTCAGGTTGTCATCTCATGAAACGTCTAATCGCCACACTTGCCACCGTTCTGGTACTGACCGGCTGCGGCTACAACGATTTCCAGCGCCTTGACGAACAGACCAAGTCGGCCTGGAGCGAGGTGCTCAACCAGTACCAGCGCCGTGCCGACCTGGTGCCCAACATCGTGGCCTCGGTCAAGGGCGAGGCCAATTTCGAGCAGGAGACCCTGACCAAGGTGGTGGAGGCACGCGCCAAGGCCACCTCCATCCAGGCCACGCCCGAGCTGGTCAACAACCCCGAGGCTTTCAACAAGTTCCAGCAGGCGCAGGGTGAGCTGTCCAGTGCGCTGTCCCGGCTGATGGTGGTGGCCGAGCGCTACCCCCAGTTGCAGGCCAATCAGGGCTTCCGTGACCTGCGCGTCACGCTGGAGGGCACGGAGAACCGCATCACCGTGGCGCGCAACCAGTACATCCAGGCCGTGCAGTCCTACAACGTGCTGGCGCGCAGCTTTCCGACCAATCTGACGGCCAAGGTCTTCAGCTATGAGCCCAAGCCCACCTTCAGCGTGCAGAACGAGGCCGAAATCTCTCGCCCGCCCACGGTGGACTTCGGCAACAAGTAAACCGTGACCACATCCCTGGCGCCGCTCTGGCGCATGCTTTGCGCCCTGCTCCTGGCAGCGTTGTTGCTGCCAGGCAGCGCGCTGGCGCAGGCTCCGCAACCCGTCCCCCCGCTGACGGCCCGGCTCATCGACCAGACGGGCACGCTGTCGCCCGACGAGGCACGGGCCATTGAAGACAGGCTGCGCAGCATTGAACAGAAGTCGGGCTCGCAGGTCGTTGTGCTGATGGTGGCCACCACGGCGCCCGAGGACATCGCCGCCTATGCCTGGCGCGTGGCCAGCGACTGGAAGATAGGCCGCCGCGACGTGGGCGACGGGCTGTTGATGGTGATTGCCAAGAACGACAGGCGCATGCGGCTGGAAGTGGCCCGCGCGCTGGAAGGCGCCATCCCCGACCTGGCGGCCGCTCGCATCATCGACCAGCAGATAACCCCGCGCTTTCGCCAGGGCGACTATGCAGGCGGCATTGCCGCTGCGCTGGACCAGGTGGCGGCACGCATTGCGGGCGAGCAGCTGCCGGCCCCCTCCCCCAATGCCCCTTCCTCCAAAAGCCCGGACCGTGGCTTCGACATGGAAGACCTGATGCTGTTCTTCTTTTTCGGTGTGGTCATCGCGGGCCCCATCCTGCGCTCGATGCTGGGCCGGCCCCTGGCCTCGGTGCTGGCAGGCACAGGCGCCGGCATTGCCGCCTATGTGGTGACCACCAGTCTGCTGGTGGCTGGCGGAGCGGGCATCGTCGCTCTGCTGTTCACCTTGCTGGGCAGCGGCCGCTCCGGCAGGGGTGGCGGTGGATGGGGCGGAGGGGGTGGCTACGGCGGTGGTTTTGGCGGAGGCGGCGGACGAAGCAGTGGCGGCGGAGGCTTCAGCTCCGGGGGAGGCGGCAGTTTTGGGGGCGGCGGCGCCTCGGGGAGTTGGTGAGATGGCGGCTGCAATCTCAGGCTTTGTTCAGCGTCTGGTCCGGCTGCTGCGCCACCATTGGGCCGAAGGGCAGCTGCGGCGTGCACTCCCACCCGAGACCCTGGCGGAGCTGGAGCGCCTGATCACCATGAGCGAGCAGCGCCATACAGGACAGATCCGTATCTGCGTCGAGCCCGGCCTGCCGCCCAGCTACATCTGGCGCGATGCCACGCCGCGCGAGCGCGCCATCACGCTGTTCGGCAAGCTGCGCGTCTGGGATACCGAGCACAACAACGGCGCCCTGATCTATCTGCTGCTGGCCGACCACGCCATCGAGATCGTCGCCGACCGCGCCCTGGCGCGCACCCTGCCTGCGCAGCAGTGGCAGACGCTGATCAGTGACATGCAGGCCGCTTTCCAGGGCGGCCACTATGCCATGGGCATGACAGCAGCCCTGGAGCGCGTGAGCCTGCTGCTGGAAACCAACTTCCCGCGTGACCCGTTGCAGCCTGTGCACGAAGGTGGCGACAATCTTCCCGATACCGTCGTGATACAGCGGCACTGAGGCAAAACGGCCCTCAGGCCGAGCGCCCCCTTCATCGAGCTATCGCGGGCACGGAGGCTGTGATAGCGTCACGCCATTTCATCAAGGAGCATCCACACCATGAAGAACACCCTGGCCCGCCTGGGCCTGCTGGCCGCCGTGCTGGCCCTGAGCGCCTGCGCAAGCCCCGTCCTCGATGACTCGCAAGAGTACGACTATGTGCTCAGCTGCAAGCTGCGCGAGGACGACCCCAAGCGATGCGAGCAGCAGATCCGCGCGCTGTGCCCCGTGCCAGCCAAGGCCGTGACGCACAAGTCGCGCACGGTCGACCCCAAGGACAACGCCGTGACCTACGTCTACCAGGCCCGCTGCGGCGACTGAGACGCCTGCGCACCATGGAAAAAGCCGCCCGAGGGCGGCTTTCTTGCGGCTGGTCCCGGCAGGGCTCAGCGCTTTTGGCGGAACTTGCGCAGCGCCGCGATCTGGGCGGCCATGACGGCCAGCTCGGACTGGGCACGCGCCAGATCGACTTCGCTCTTGGCGTTCTTCAGCGCTTCCTCGGCTTCGAGCTTGGCCTTCTCGGCCTTCTCGGCGTCCAGGTCGGCACCGCGGATGGCGGTGTCGGACAGCACGGTCACGCAGTTGGGCTGCACTTCCAGGATGCCGCCGGCCACGAAGACGAACTCTTCGCTGCCGTCAGCCATCTCGATACGCACCGAGCCGGGCTTGATGCGCGTGATCAGCGGAGTGTGGCGGGGAAAAATGCCCAGTTCGCCGGATTCACCGGGCAGGGCGACAAAGCGCGCTTCACCGGAGAAGATGGACTCTTCGGCACTGACCACATCAACGTGGATGGTGTTCATCTTTGCTCCTCAGAAAAGGTAGGACTGGAACTTGGAACCGGCAGGGCCCAGATCGGGGACACCGAGCAAGGGCCGCCCCTCGGCGAGGGTGTCCTCCCCCTCCCCCGCAAAGCGGGTAGAGAGGGGGAAGCGACGCAGTCGCTCAGGGGGTGCCGCAGGCTCAAGCCGCCAGCTTCTTGGCCTTCTCGAAGGCTTCGTCGATGGTGCCAACCATGTAGAAGGCCTGCTCGGGCAGGTGATCGCACTCGCCGGCGCAGATCATCTTGAAACCACGGATGGTTTCAGCCAGCGACACGTACTTGCCGGGAGCGCCAGTGAACACTTCGGCCACGTGGAAAGGCTGCGACAGGAAACGCTGGATCTTGCGGGCGCGGGCCACGGTCAGCTTGTCTTCGGGAGCCAGCTCGTCCATGCCCAGAATGGCGATGATGTCGCGCAGTTCCTTGTAGCGCTGCAGCGTGCCCTGCACTTCGCGGGCCACCTTGTAGTGCTCTTCACCCACGACCTGGGGGTCCAGCTGGCGGCTGGTGGAGTCCAGCGGGTCGACAGCGGGGTAGATACCCAGCGAAGCGATGTCACGCGACAGCACCACGGTGGAGTCCAAGTGGGCGAACGTCGTGGCAGGCGAGGGGTCGGTCAAGTCATCGGCAGGCACGTAAACGGCCTGGATGGAAGTGATCGAACCGACCTTGGTCGAGGTGATGCGCTCTTGCAGGCGGCCCATTTCCTCGGCCAGCGTGGGCTGGTAGCCCACGGCGGAAGGCATGCGGCCCAGCAGAGCGGACACTTCGGTACCGGCCAGCGTGTAGCGGTAGATGTTGTCCACGAAGAACAGCACGTCCTTGCCTTCGTCACGGAAGGCTTCGGCCATGGTCAGGCCGGTCAGCGCCACGCGCAGACGGTTGCCCGGGGGTTCGTTCATCTGGCCGTAGACCATGGCGACCTTGGAGTCGTTCAGCGACTCCTGGTTGACCACGCCGGCGTCCGACATTTCGTGATAGAAGTCATTGCCTTCACGGGTACGTTCACCCACACCGGCAAACACCGACAGACCACCGTGGCCCTTGGCGATGTTGTTGATGAGTTCCATCATGTTCACGGTCTTGCCCACGCCGGCGCCACCGAACAGACCCACCTTGCCGCCCTTGGCGAAGGGAGAGATCAGGTCGATCACCTTGATGCCGGTTTCCAGCAGCTCCTGCGAAGGCGACAGCTCGTCATAAGCCGGTGCCTTGCGGTGGATGGGGGCCGTCAGGGCCTGATCCACGGGACCGCGTTCGTCGATGGGGTTGCCCAGCACGTCCATGATGCGACCCAGCGTCGCCTTGCCCACGGGCACGGTGATGGGGTTGCCGGTGTTGGACACCATCAGGCCACGACGCAGACCGTCGGACGAGCCCAGGGCGATGGTACGCACAACGCCGTCACCCAGCAGTTGCTGCACTTCCAGCGTCAGGGCCGAGCCGTCGAGCTTCAGGGCATCGAACACCTTGGGCATTGCGTTGCGGGGGAACTCGACGTCCACCACAGCGCCAATACATTGAACAATCTTGCCTTGCACTTGAGCCATTTTTTGCTCCAATTAGTTTGTCTGTTAAAGCCGTTTACACCGCAGCGGCGCCAGCCACGATTTCCGACAGTTCGGTCGTGATGGCTGCCTGACGCGTCTTGTTGTAGACGAGCTTCAACTCGCTGATGACGTTGCCGGCGTTGTCGGTCGCGGCCTTCATGGCCACCATGCGCGCCGATTGCTCGGACGCCATGTTTTCTGCAACCGCTTGGTAGACCAGGGACTCTGCGTAACGCACGAGCAGCTCGTCGATCACGGACTGCGCATCGGGTTCGTAGATGTAGTCCCAGCTATGGCCAGACGTCTTCTCGGCCTGCATGCTCTCGGACGACAGGGGCAGCAACTGCTCCACCACCGATTCCTGCTTCATGGTGTTGATGAACTTGGTGTAGCTCAGGTACACCGCGCTCAGCTTGCCCGCTGCGTACGCATCGAGCAGCACCTTCACAGGGCCGATCAGCTTTTCCAGATGGGGCGTATCGCCCAGACCCGTCGCGTGCGAAACCACCTTGGCGCCGACACGGTTCAGAAAGCCCAGACCCTTGTTGCCAATGGCCACCGCTTCTGCCGACACGCCTTGATCCTGCAGCTCCCGCAGCTTGGCCGTGACAGCACGCAACACGTTGGTGTTCATGCCGCCGCACAACCCCTTGTCCGTCGTCACAACGATGACGCCGGCAGTCTTGGCATCACCGTTCACTTGCATGAACGGGTGCACGTACTCGGGGTTGGCTTGGCCAAGATGGACTGCAATGTTGCGGATCTTTTCGCTGTACGGGCGTGCAGCCAGCATCCGTTCCTGCGCCTTGCGCATCTTGGATGCGGCCACCATTTCCATGGCTTTGGTGATCTTCTTGGTGTTTTCCACCGATTTGATCTTGCCGCGAATTTCCTTACCTGCTGCCATGATGGCTCCTCGTCCGGTTTAAGCGAACGACTTCTTGAACGCAACGATGGCGGCGTTCAATTCGGCTTCGGAATCCTTGTCCATGGCCTTGGAAGCGTTCAGCTTGTCGATCAGGGCGCCGTGGCTGGTCTTCAGGAACTGGTGCAGACCAGACTCGAAAGCCAGCACTTGCTTGACCTGGATATCGTCCATGTAGCCCTTGTTCACTGCGAACAGCGAAGCGCCCATCAGGGCGGTGGACAGGGGGCTGTACTGGGCCTGCTTGAGCAGTTCGGTCACGCGGGCACCGCGGTCGAGCTGCTTGCGGGTGGCTTCGTCCAGGTCGGAGGCGAACTGCGCGAAGGCAGCCAGCTCACGGTATTGCGCCAGGTCGGTACGGATACCGCCGGACTGGCCCTTGACCAGCTTGGTCTGTGCAGCACCACCGACGCGCGACACCGAGATACCGGCGTTGATGGCGGGGCGGATACCGGCGTTGAACAGGCTGGTTTCCAGGAAGATCTGGCCGTCCGTGATCGAGATCACGTTAGTGGGCACGAAGGCCGACACGTCACCCGCCTGGGTTTCGATGATGGGCAGAGCCGTCAGCGAACCCGTCTTGCCCTTGACTTCACCCTTGGTGAAGGCTTCGACATAGTCGGCATTCACGCGGGCTGCGCGCTCGAGCAGGCGGCTGTGGAGATAGAACACGTCGCCGGGGAAGGCTTCACGGCCCGGGGGACGGCGCAGCAGCAGCGAAACCTGGCGGTAGGCCACGGCCTGCTTGGACAGGTCGTCATAGACGATCAGCGCGTCTTCGCCGCGGTCGCGGAAGTACTCGCCCATCGTGCAGCCCGAGTAGGCCGACACGTACTGCATGGCAGCGGATTCGGAAGCGGTGGCAGCCACGACGATGGTGTATTCCATCGCGCCGGCCTGCTCCAGGGCACGCACCACGTTCTTGATCGAGGAAGCCTTCTGGCCGATCGCAACGTAGATGCAGGTAACGCCCTGACCCTTCTGGTTGATGATGGCGTCGATGGCCACGGCGGTCTTGCCGGTCTGGCGGTCGCCGATGATCAGTTCGCGCTGGCCACGGCCGACGGGCACCATCGAGTCGATGGACTTGATGCCGGTCTGCAGGGGCTGGTCCACGGACTGGCGTGCGATCACGCCAGGAGCGACCTTCTCGATCACGTCCGTCATCTTGGCGTTGATCGGGCCCTTGCCGTCGATGGGCTGACCCAGGGCGTTGACCACGCGGCCGATGAGTTCGGGGCCGACGGGCACTTCCAGAATGCGGCCCGTGCACTTGACGGTGTCGCCTTCGGAGATGTGCTCGTACTCGCCCAGAATCACGGCGCCGACGGAGTCGCGCTCGAGGTTCAGCGCCAGGCCGAAGGAGGGCTGGCCGTCCTTGCCTGCGGGGAATTCCAGCATTTCGCCTTGCATCACGTCCGACAGGCCGTGCACGCGCACGATACCGTCGGTCACCGAAACCACGGTGCCTTCGTTACGGATGTCGCTGCTGCCAGCCAGACCCTCGATGCGGCTCTTGATCAGTTCAGAAATTTCTGCGGGATTGAGTTGCATGACTCTTTCCTTCTTTAGCTTTGGTTAGCCGAGACCTCAGTCGCGTTGTTACGCAATGAGGGCCGCTTTCATTTGTTCCAGGCGGGCCTTGACGGAGGTGTCAAGAACTTCATCACCCACCACGACGCGGATGCCACCGATCAGGGACTGATCTTGCTGCACCGACAGGTTCAGCTTTCGGCCGAAACGCTTCTCCAGCGAAGTCCCGAGTGCGGCCAGTGCGGCAGCATCTATGGGGAATGCGCTTTGAACCACGGCGTCGGACGAGCCACCGGCGCGGTTCACGAGGCTGCGAAACTGGGCCGCCACTTCTGGCAGGGCTTGCAGTCGGCCGTTTTCAATGATGACGCGCAGAAAGTTGCGTGCGGCATCGGGCAATGCCGAGCCGGCCACGCCGCTGATGACGTCGAACAGTTGTTCGTCGGTCACCTTGGGGTCGTCGGCCAGCTGGCGCAATTGCGGATTGGCGGCAATCGCCGCCAATTCCTCCGCCCAGGCAACAGTGCCGGACAGGTCAGCACCCTGCTGGGTGCTGGCCTTGAACAGGGCATCTGCGTAAGGACGGGCAATGGTGGCGAGTTCTGCCATGTTTGCTCTTCCTTACAGCTCGGTCTTCAGGCGGTTCAGCAGGTCGGCATGGACGCCGGCATCCACTTCCTTGCGCAGGATCTGCTCGGCGCCCTTGACGGCCAGCGCAGCCACTTGCTCGCGCAGGGCTTCACGGGCCTGGATTGTCTGCTGCTCGGCCTCGGCGCGAGCAGCAGCAACAATCTTGTTGCCTTCTTCGGAGGCACGGGCCTTGGCTTCTTCGATGATGGCCTGGGCACGGCGTTCGGCGTCCGCAAGCCGCGATGCCGTTTCGTTGCGCGTCTGGGCCAGTTCCTGCTCGACGCGCTTGTTGGCAGCGGCCAGGTCGGTCTTGGCCTTGTCGGCAGCAGCGAGGCCATCGGCGATTTTCAGAGCTCGTTCATCCAGCGCCTTCGCGATCGGGGGCCACACGAACTTCATCGTGAACAGCACCAGGATCAGGAAAACGATGGCCTGGACGAACAGGGTCGCGTTGATACTCACGGCAACACCTTTCTATCTAGGGCGTTGATCGGAGCTTAGGCCAGGACGAAGGGGTTGGCGAAAGCGAACAGCAGAGCGATGGCCACACCGATCAGGAAGGCAGCGTCGATCAGACCGGCCAAGATGAACATCTTGGTTTGCAGTTCGTTGATCAGCTCAGGCTGACGTGCCGACGATTCCAGGAACTTGCCACCCATCAGGGCGATACCGATCGAAGCGCCGATAGCGCCCAGACCAACGATCAGACCACAAGCCAGAGCGACGAGACCGAGAATGTTTTCCATGATGACTCCTGAGATTAAAGAAAGAGAAAGGTTGAGAGGGAAAGGAAATGGTCAGTGGGCTTCATGCGCCTGGCCGAGATAGATCAGCGTCAGCATCATGAAAATGAAGGCCTGCAGGGTGATGATCAGAATGTGGAAGATCGCCCAGATAGAGCCTGCAATGATGTGCCCCAAGGGGAGCAACACACCGGAAAGCGACATGGCAGCCGCACCGCCCATCAGAGCGATCAGACAGAACACCAACTCACCAGCGTACATGTTGCCGAACAGTCGCATGCCATGCGAAACCGTCTTGGCGACATATTCAATGATTTGCATGGCCAGGTTCACGACACCCAGGATCAGTGCAAACACGGGATTCTTGCTGGTGCCGAACGGGGCAGTCACCAGTTCGTGGGCCCAGCCGCCCATGCCCTTGATCTTGATGCTGTAGAAGAAGCACAGGATCAGCACGGCCGAGGACAGGCCCAGCGTGGTCGAGAGGTCAGCCGTGGGAACGACGCGCAGGTAGGCGTGCGAGTCACCCTGGAAGCCCTGCCACAGCACCGGCAGCAGGTCCACCGGCAGCATGTCCATGGCGTTCATCATGAAGATCCACACGAACACGGTCAGTGCCAAGGGAGCGATGAACTTGCGGCTTTGCGCGTTGTGGATGTTGGCCTTGGCCTGGTTGTCCACCATCTCGACCAGCAGCTCTACAGCCGCCTGGAAGCGCCCCGGAACGCCCGATGTGGCCTTGCGCGCGGCAAGCCACAGCACGAACAGGCTCAGCACGCCCAGCGTGGCGCTGACGACGATCGAGTCCAGGTTGATGACCGAAAAGTCGATGATCGACTTTTGCTTGATGTTCTGGAGGTGCTGCAGGTGGTGAACGATGTATTCACTTGCAGTAGGTGCGTGCGCGTCTGCGGCCATCGGTCAACTTCTCTTCAAATATCAATCGGTTTTTCGGACACTGGATCGCACTATCAGCGCGACCCAATACGTTTTCATGACGACTACCAAGCCCGCCAGCAGCGCCAGCCAACTCAGCCCCGGGACCAGCTTGGGTGCAGCCGCCAGCATGGCAATGCACAGCACCAGCTTCACCAGTTCCCAGCCAAAAATTCCCACCATGGCGGCTGCAGCGCCGCCCGGCCTCTTTCGTACGACGGCACGCGCAAACAGCGCTGCCGGCAACACCACCGACAAGGCACCGTAGGCAGCCGACCATCCGACCTCGGCGCGCCCCGTCACCAGCCATGCGACCAGTGCCACCAGCACGCCCACCACCGCCTGGACCACCACGAAACGCCACACAGACATCTGCGGGTTTCGCGTGCGCCACTCCTGAGCCTCCTCGGAGGTCAGGGGCTTGAAGTCGGAATCCTCGCCCTCAAGTTCCCTGTCAGCGTCTGTGTCGGCGGCGTAGTTTTTCATTGAATTCTCTAAGGCCGCAGACCAGACAAGACTTTTTCACAAAGCCTCTGATTATAAGTAAAAACCCCTGCCGAACGATAGGGGTTGTTACGGGCATGCCCAAAACGGAGGCGGCGACCGGGCTGTGTGGCAGCCGGCCAACAGCGCCAGCCTCGCGCCGCAGGCCACTTGTTTGTTGTGTGTGGAGTTCTCGTGGCGGACGACGCGGCAGCCCCGGGCTGCGACATGGCCGCGAACGATAGCGCACAATCGCCTCCAACGCCAAGCGATTAACCTTGATTCACCTATGACCGACGCCTCCACCCCTACCCCCACCCCAGCCACCGAGCCGGGCGCGGACCCGCGCAAGGATTCGCTGATCGAGTACCCGTCGCAGTTCCCCATCAAGGTCATGGGCGTCAAGGCCGAGCATCTGGTGCACGAGATCACCCAGATCGCCCAACGCTTCGACCCTGCCTTTGACGCCAGCACCATTGAATTGCGCCCCAGCAGCAGCGGCAAATACCTGGGCGTCACCGTCACGGTGACGGCGACCAGCCGCGAACAACTCGACGATCTGTACCGCGCCTTCACCTCGCATCCGCTGGTGAAAGTGGTGCTGTGAGCACCCTTGACGCGCAGCAGTCGCAGTCATTGGACCTGCGCCTGCTGGGCCGCACGGACTACGAGGCCACGGTGCAGGCCATGCAGGCCTTCACCAGCCAACGCGATGCCGGCACGCGCGACGAGCTGTGGATATGCGAGCACTCCGCACATTTCACACAAGGCCTCGCCGGCAAAAGTGACCACTTGCTGAGCCCTGGCGACATTCCCGTGGTGGCCACCAACCGCGGCGGACAGGTCACCTACCACGGCCCGGGCCAGGTGGTCGCCTATCCCTTGCTGGACCTGCAGCGCCTGGGCTACTTCGTCAAGGAATACGTGTTCCGCATCGAGGATGCGGTCATCCGCACGCTGGAGCATTTCGGCATCACCGGCCACCGCGTGGAAGGCGCCCCCGGCATCTACGTGCGCCTCGACGACCCTCGCAGCCATGCCATGCTGCCCCAGCGCCCGCAACTGCGCGCGCCCGGCTCGCCCGCGCCCCAACCCGATTTTTCGGGGCTGGGCAAGATTGCAGCCCTGGGCATCAAGGTCAGCCGGCATTGCACCTATCACGGCGTTGCATTGAACGCCGCCATGGACCTGGAACCCTACGGCCGGATCAACCCTTGCGGCTACGCAGGGCTGCAAACGGTGGACCTTTCTACAATCGGCGTTCAGACAACCTGGGACGAAGCCGCGCGCGTGCTGGGACGACAGTTGCAGCGCCGCCTAGCCCCCTGAATCCAGAACCATGACCACCAACACCGTCGTGCGCGAAGCGCAGTCACAAGCCGAGTACAACCCGCTGGCCAAGCAGAAGGCGGCAGCGAAGCTTTCGCGCATCCCGATCAAGGTCGAGCATGGCGAAGCACTCAAGAAGCCCGAGTGGATTCGCGTCAAGGCGGGCAGCCCCACCACGCGCTTCTACGAGATCAAGGACATCCTGCGCGCCAACAAGCTGCACACGGTCTGCGAGGAAGCCTCCTGCCCCAACATCGGCGAATGTTTCGGCAAGGGCACGGCCACCTTCATGATCATGGGCGACAAGTGCACGCGCCGCTGCCCGTTCTGCGACGTGGGCCACGGCCGCCCCGACCCGCTGGACACCAACGAGCCGCTCAATCTTGCCAAAACGATTGCCGAGCTGCGCCTGAAATACGTGGTCATCACCAGCGTGGATCGCGACGACCTGCGCGATGGCGGCTCGGGCCATTTCGTGGAGTGCATCAAGAACATCCGCGAGCTCTCGCCGCTGACCCAGATCGAGATCCTGGTGCCCGACTTCCGTGGCCGTGACGACCGTGCGCTGGAAATCCTCAAGGCCGCACCTCCCGATGTGATGAACCACAACCTGGAGACCGCACCGCGCCTGTACAAGGAAGCACGTCCCGGCTCGGACTACCAGTTCTCGCTGAACCTGCTCAAGAAGTTCAAGGCCTTGCACCCCAAGGTTCCGACCAAGAGCGGCATCATGGTGGGCCTGGGCGAGACCGATGAGGAAATCCTGCAGGTCATGCGCGACATGCGTGCGCATGACATCGACATGCTGACCATCGGCCAATACCTGGCACCCAGCAACAGCCACCTGCCGGTGCGTCGCTACGTGCACCCCGACACCTTCAAGATGTTCGAGGAAGAGGCATACAAGATGGGCTTCACGCATGCAGCCGTGGGCGCCATGGTGCGCTCGAGCTACCACGCGGACCAGCAGGCACACGCCGCCGGCGTCTGAGCCGGCGATGGCCGCCTGCCTGCAGGGCGGCCTTCTTCACGCACTTCGGGGATGGCCTTTGCAGGCCATCCCCTTTTTCATGTCTGGAGGCATGGCATTCAGGCGCCGGTTTTGACCTGAATACACATTCAGCAACAAACAATCGATGCCATGTGTCACCGGCATCTCGGTTGATGAATTTCCCGATCTCTTTATGATGCCGATTTTCCGAATGCTTTCTGCATTCAAAAAAATCCGAACGACCCAGGAATGCGGCTCAACGACATGAAATCCAGGATTTCGGGCGTTCGGGCGCCGATCCATTGACAAAGGGATAAATGCATATGGCCAATGACGAGCAAAAGGACCGTGCAGCATTCGATGCCGCCATACAGGCACTGAAAGCAGAGGTTGCCAATGCCGGGGTGCATCTCTCGCTGGACTCATCTGCACGCCTGGCCTATGCCCGACAGATTCAGGCCATGGCCAACGAGCTTCAGTTGCAGGCCACGAGCGGCCGCATCACCTGGGGACAGGCTGCACAACAGGCCCAGGAGGCCCGCAATGTCATCATGGAGATCATCCGAGGCCGCAGCACCCCCGTGGGCAGAGCCATGGCGCAACGCATCAAGAGCGAGGGCAAGACGCTCAATGAGCTGATTGCCCGCAAGGCCCAGCAATTGCACGGCCCCAACGTGCGGTTCGATCGCCTCACGGCGGCCCAGCAAAACGCCGTGTATGGCGAAATCGTCAAATCCGCCGGCAAGTCCAATGCCGCCATCACCCAGAGAATGCGCACGCTCTCCCGGGCAGGACGCGGCCTCCTGGTCTTCTCCATTGCGGTATCGGTCTACACCATCGCCAACGCAGACAACAAGGTGGAGGCCGCCGGCAAGGAATTGGCCGTCACAGGTGCCGGGATCGGTGGAGGCATGGCAGGTGGTGCCCTGGCCGGGCTGGCCTGCGGGCCCGGGGCACCTGCCTGCGTGGTGGTCGGCGCTTTTGTCGGCGGGGCACTGGCTGCCATAGGCATCGAATTCCTCTGGTGACACTTCAGGACAACAGATGCGCATCCTCTCCGACCGGCAGTTGTCACTGCAGCCCGCCGCATCCCATCCTGCAGGGCAGGTACCGCAAAGCCGCCTGGTGCTCAACGGGAATGCAACGCCCATTCTGGTGGACGGCACCATTCTCGAGGCAGCCTTTCAATGGAACGACCTCTACCTTCTGTTCACCACCGATGACACGCCCATGGAGGAGATGCTGCGGATCACGCTGCTCGACGAGAATTTGCAGGCACTCGACAAGGCCGTGATAGGCAGCATGTATTCCACGGGCAGCTTCTCGTTGCTGCCATCGGACGAACGATCGCTGGTGCGATTTCGATTCATGGGAAATACGGACTGGAGTGTCGAAATCCTGCAGGAACCTGGATTCCGGCTGCCATTTCTTGGCGATCCGCGCGCCGTCACGCGCCCCCTGGGATTTTCGCGGCGCTTTGTCGTGCGAGGCCATCCTGAGCCGCAAAACAACTGATGCCGACGCAGTTGAAGGCAATAAAAAAGCAGGGCCAACGTGCATGCCCTGCTTGAATTGAATGCAATCGTGCTTTCCCGTTCCACGTAGAAAAAAAGCCTGGCTAACCGGCAGACCGCTGGCTGGCAAACCGACTTGCTGCAGGCTGAACAGGCCTGGCGAGTCGCCCCACGATGAAACTGAAAAAGCTTGCAGCTCGAATTCCCCACCAGAGAGCTTCTTGCTGCATTGGAGCGGATCATAACATCGAATGAGAATCAATCGCAACTGAAGTTGTGATTTTTTTGCCTCGCGCCTTCACTTGACCGAAGTCATGGGCTCAGCAGCGCTGCCGGGCTGTCCGAACGAAGGACTTCCTGCGCCCAGGCGGCCAGCTTGCGTGTGTCGGCACGCAAGATTTCCTGCTTGACGACCAGGATCTGCGCCGGATGCATGGAAAAGCTGCGCAGGCCCAGGCCCAGCAGCAGGCGCGTCATGGCCACATCGCCGGCGGTCTCCCCGCAGACACAGACGCTCTTGCCTTGCGCCCTTCCTTCGGCGATCACATCCGCCACCAGCTTGAGCACGGCGGGATGCAGGGGATCGTAGAGATGGGCCACGGTCTCGTCGGCGCGGTCGATGGCCAGCGTGTACTGGATCAGGTCGTTGGTGCCGATGGACAGGAAGTCGAAATAGCGCAGGAAGGTGCGCACGATCAGCGCTGCCGCAGGCACCTCGATCATGGCGCCCAGCTTGACCGGGCCGTGCGCCACGCCGCGCGCGTCAAGCTCGCTTTGCGCCAACCTCACCTGGGCCAGGGTCTGCTCGATCTCGCTTTGGTGGGCCAGCATGGGGAACAGCAGATGGATCTGCCCATGCGCGGCAGCACGCAGGATGGCGCGCAGCTGGGTGCGGAACATGGCCGGATCGGCCAGGCTCCAGCGGATGGCGCGCAGACCCAGCGCGGGGTTCAGGTAGTAGTCCTTGGGCTGGGCCTTGTCCAGCGGCTTGTCGGCGCCCACGTCCAGCGTGCGAATGGTCACGGGCATGCCCTGCATTCCATCCACGGCTTCGCGGTAGGCCCGGTATTGCTCTTCCTCGCCGGGCAGGTTGCCGCCACGCCCCATGAACAGGAATTCCGTGCGGAACAGCCCCACGCCCACCGCGCCCGCATGCACGGCCGCAGGCCCGTCGCCGGGCTGCTCGATGTTGGCCAGCAGCTCGATACGCTCTCCGTCCAGCGTCAGCGCAGGCGTGTGGCGCAGGCGCGAGAGGCGCTCGCGCTCGAGCTCGTTCTGGCGCTGGCGAAAGCCATATTCGGCCAGGATGATGGGTGAGGGATCGACGATGACGACCCCTGCATTGCCGTCGATGATGATCCAGTCGTCCTGGCGGATCAGTTGCCCCGCAGCCCGGGCGCCGACCACGGCAGGAATGTCCATGCTGCGCGCCACGATGGCCGTGTGCGAAGTGCGGCCACCCACGGCCGTGATGAAGCCGGCAAACAACCGGCTCTTGAACTGCAGCATGTCCACTGGCGACAGGTCCTGCGCCACCAGAACCAGCGGCGCCTCGGTGGCGCCATCGAGCAGCAGCGGCTGCTGCGGCGGCGTGCCCTCCCCCGTTGCCTCGACTGCCAACAGCTCGGCCGGTGCGGGCACGGGGCTGGCCATGCCCTTCATATGGCGCAGGATGCGCTCGACCACCTGCTCGAGGTCCGCCTTGCGCTCGCGCAGGTATTCGTCCTCCATCTCGTCGAACTGGCGCGAGACGACCTCCAGCTGCGTGGTCAGCGCCCATTCGGCGTTGTAGAGGCGATCGGATATCCAGTGCTTGATGGCGGCGGCCAGGGCCTCGTCCTGCAAAAGCAGTAGGTGGACGTCGAGCAAGGCATCGAGCTCGCCCGGCGCATCCTTGGGCATTTCATCCTGCAGGCGGCGCAGCTCGTCGATGACGGCATTGCGCGCACTGCGGGCGCGGTCGATTTCCGCGTCCACCTGGTCGGGCCGGATGAAGTAGTGCACCACCTCCATGCGGCTGGAGGCCACCACCACCGCACGCCCTATGGCGATACCCCGTGACACGGCCAGTCCGTGGATTGCAAACGTCATTGCGCCTGTCCTTTGCCTGCTGCTGCGCAGGCCCCGGACCGTCGCAATGCGGCATCGTCCAGTTCCAGCGCGTGTTGCTCTGTTGCGCTCACCGTCTGCCAGCGCCGCAAAGGCACATTACTGGCCTTCGCCAAACTTGTCGTTGATCAGGGCGGTCAGCGCATCCATGGCTTCCTGCTCCTGTGCTCCGTCTGTCTCCAGCAGCACCTCGGAGCCCATGCCGGCAGCCAGCATCATCACGCCCATGATGCTCTTGGCATTGATGCGCCGCTCGCCCTTGCTCATCCAGACTTCGCAGGGAAAGCTGCCTGCAAGCTTGGTGAGCTTGGCAGAGGCGCGGGCGTGCAGGCCCAGTTTATTGCTGATGGTGATAGGGGTCTTGATCATTGGATGGTCGCGGACTCTGGTTCTGAGGCGTGTTCACGCCCACCTGCATCACCCCATGGCTGCCTCCCGCCAAGGCACGCTCGGCCACGGCTTCCAGCGCCTCGTGGCGATAGCCTATGGAGCGCAGCAGCATGGGCAAGTTCACTCCGGCCACCAGCCGCCCGGCAGGCAGTTGCGCCACAAGCCGCTGCGCCACGTTGCAGGGCGTCGCACCAAAGAGGTCGGTCAGCACCAGCGTGGGCAGCCCCAGCAGGCCGCCATGGTCTTCAAGCAACTGCTCGGCACGCATCAGAGTGGCCTCGGGCGGCTCCTGAGCGGGCACATCCAGGGCAAGGACGTCCTCGGCACTGTCGGCGAACACATGCAGGGCGCATTCGCGCAGTGCCTGGGCCAAAGGTGCGTGGGTGAACAAAAGGATGCGCGTGGTCATGAAGTCACAGGGTTCGGAGTCGATTATGGCGTGCGAAGGCGCATGCAGGGCAAACGGCGCGCCTGCGCTGCGCTCCATGCCACAGTTGCCTCCCGCATCCGTGGCTCCAAACCTGTTGCTACTGCAGTTGCAGGCTGGCGAAGAAGTTGTTGGCCTCGTCTGTGCGCGGCTTGTCGCTGTAGATCACGGCATGGTAGAGGCGCGCGCCCGCCGGCTCCATTCGTGCAAACCACACGCCATGGGCCGTGAGCTTCCAGCCCTGGGGGCCCACGCCTTCAAACGTGGTGCGCAGCGACTGCGGCAGATTCAAGGCGCCTGCAGGCACGAAGGAGCCATCTTCCTTGGAGCGCAATTGCTTGGCGCCGGCCGGCGCCTGTCCCGGCGCACCCGGATTCATCTGACCGAGCACGGCCGCCTGCCAGTACGACAGCATCTCGGCGGCCCTGGAGGGCTCGCTGACCAGGAAGTGGGAAACCGCGTAGGTGGACGCATCGGCGTCGCATCCCATCATGGACATCTGCACCGTGCCCATGCCCTGGCCCAGTTCCACCGGCCGGGTGGCCGATTGCGGATCGCAAGGCAAAAGCACACGCAGTGGCGTGCCCTCGACCGCAACCTGCCGCCAATCCAGCCGGGGACTGCATGCGGCCAAGGGCGTCAACACCAGCACAGCGGCAGCAAGCCGCATGGCAGGAGCGCGGAGCCTTGCCATGGGGATCAAAAAGCTTTCCATCAATGTCATGCCGGCATTATCGACACGGCCCGCTTGACCGAGACCCGAACTTTTGCCCTTGCCGCGCATCGAAACGCGGTGCACGGCATGCGTGCAGGCCTACGGGCACAACTTTGGGCACAATCGTCGCTATGGCAAGCAAACATTGGATCGCAGGCGTGGTGATCGCCGCAGCCGCCGGAATGGGCGCATGGGTGTATTCGGGCGCAGGCCAGACGGCGGCGCCGCAATCGACCTTCGTGCTGCTGGATGGCAGCAAGCAGACCACGGCCGATTTCAAGGGCAAGGTGACGCTGGTCAATTTCTGGGCCACCAGCTGCACCACCTGCGTGGCCGAGATGCCGGAGATCGTCGCCACCCACCGGAAATTCCAGGGCCAGGGCTTCGAGACCCTGGCCGTGGCCATGAGCTACGACCCGCCCAGCTATGTGGTGAACTTCGCCGATTCGCGCAAGCTGCCGTTCAAGGTGGCGCTGGACAACACCGGCGCCGTGGCCCGCGCCTGGGGTGATGTGCAGCTGACGCCCACCACCTACATCGTCAACAAGCGCGGCGACATCGTGAAGCGCTATGTGGGAGCGCCTGACTTCGCCGAGTTGCACCGGCTGATCGAGAAACTGCTGGCCGAAGCCTGATACGGCGCAGGCAAGCCCAGAAAAAACCGGCATCACGCCGGTTTTTTTGCATCTGCATGCCGATCAGCGGCTGCGGAAGCTGTCGTGGCAGGCCTTGCAGCTGGCAGCGGCCGGGCCGAAGGCCGCCTTGAGCTGGTCCAGGTTGCCGGACTTGGCCGCAGCCGCGAGCTTGACCGTCTCGGCCTGCATCTTCTCCGACAGATCCTGGAACTTGGCCTGCTCCTTCCAGATTTCAGGCTTGGCCTTTCCACCCTCCGTGCCTGCGCCGAAACCTGCCCAGGGCAGCTTGGCCATGAAGGCCACCACCTCGGCGTTTTCCTGGGCCGCCTTGGCATCGAAGGGGATCTTTCCGTTCGCCATCGCACCCAGGCGACCGAAGTGCTGGCCCAGCACGGCCAGCGCGCCCTGGCGGTACTTGATGGCGTCCTCGGACTTGGCAAACTGGGCGGAAGCCGGCAGCGCGGTAGCGGCCACCAGGGCGGCCAGCGCCCATGCAGAAACTTTCTTCATCGTGGTTTTCCTTTTCGAGTGTGGGGAAATCTGCCGGGTCAGTATGGCAGTGACGCCTTGCGGGCGCAGCTTTGATTGACCGCAGCCAGGGTGCATTGACTGCCGGCTCCGGAATGCAGGTCGGCACAATGCACTCATTCCCACCCACACGCTCATGCCATGGCACAAGAACCGACCGCACAAGGCGCCGCCAAGCACAAGGTCCGCATCTGGGACCTGCCCACCCGGCTGTTTCACTGGCTGCTGGCCGCAACCGTGATTGCCCTGGTCGTGACGGCCAAACTGGGCGGCAATGCCATGAACTGGCATCTGCTGCTGGGCCATGTCATGCTGGCCTTGCTGCTGTTTCGCCTGTTGTGGGGCCTGGTGGGTGGCCGCTGGTCGCGCTTTGCCAGCTTCATCCATGCACCTTCCGCCCTGCTGCGCCATCTGCGCGGACAAGGAGCGGAGAGCGACAGCGCAGGCCACAGCCCGTTGGGCGCTCTGTCCGTGCTGGCCATGCTGGCGGTGCTGATCGCCCAGGTAGGCAGCGGATTGCTCAGCGATGACGAGATTGCGTTCTCCGGGCCGCTGAGCCGCTTCGCATCGGGCGACACGGTGGCGCAGGCCACGGCCTATCACGCGCATTGGGGACAGTATTTGCTGTACGCACTGGTGGCCCTGCATCTTCTGGCCATCGTGTTCTATGCCTGGCGCGGGCGCGGCCTGGTGCGAGCCATGGTGACCGGGGACAAACAGTTGTCCGCGCCAGTACCCGCCTCACGCGACACGGCAGGCAGCCGTTGGCTGGCCTTGGCCCTGGCCTTCGGGGCAGGCGCTGCGGCATGGTGGGTACAGCAGCTTGGTGGCGCTTTCTGACGGCGCAGCCAGAGGTGGGCCGCTTGCCGCTACACTGCGCTTTCCGTCGTTTTAGCTGAGTGCCCGTGGACAAGCCTGCTGTCGCCTTGCTGGCGCCGAATCCCGCGGAAGACTGGGACGAAGTCCGCCAGATCTTCCGGGAGTACGCTGCAAGCCTGGATGTCGATCTGCAATTTCAAGATTTCGAGGCCGAGATCGCCGATCTGCCCGGCGACTACGCTGCGCCGCGCGGCCACATCCTGCTGGCCAGGGTCGATGGCGCAGTGGCCGGCTGCTGCGCCCTGCGCCCCCTGGACAACTGCGACTACGCCAATGCCGCCGAGATGAGGCGCCTGTTCGTGCGCAAGGCCTTTCGCGGTTTCGGACTGGGTCGGCAGCTGGCCGAAGCCATGCTTGATGTGGCGCGCCAGGCCGGCTATGACCATGTGCTGCTGGACACGCTGGACGACATGGAATCGGCCCGCGCCCTCTACGTCGACCTGGGCTTCGAGGAAATCCCGCCCTACTATCACAACCCCATCGCGGGGGCGCACTACCTCAAGGCCGATATTTTCTAGGCCGGCCTGGCTGAACCAGCGCCCCCAATACAAAAAGGCATTGCACCCGGGTGCAATGCCTTTTTTCGCAATAGCGCGGTGCGCAGGCCAGAAGGCCTGCAGCGCGATCAGGCCTTGGCCTGGCCCAGCAAAGTGGCCGCGTCGCTGACCTCGAACTTGCCAGGGCCTTCCACGTTCAGCGTGACGACCTTGCCGTCCTTGACCAGCATGGAATAGCGGTTGCTGCGCAGGCCCAGGCCCTTGCCGTTCAGATCCAGCGTCAGGCCGGTGGCCTTGGCGAATGCGGCGTCGCCGTCGGCCAGCATGCGCACCTTGCCATCGGTCTTCTGGTCGCGGGCCCATGCGCCCATCACGAAGGCGTCGTTGACCGACAGGCACCAGATCTCGTCCACGCCGGCCGCCTTGAAGGCTTCGGCCTGCTCCACGAAGCCGGGCACATGCTTGGCCGAGCAGGTGGGAGTGAATGCACCGGGCACGGCGAAGACCGCGATGGTCTTGCCTGCAGCGGCTTCGGGTAGCTTCACGGGGTTGGGGCCGATGCTGCAGCCATTGCCTTCGACTTCCACGTATTCCATCAGGGTGGCAGCGGGCAGGGCATCTCCGACTTTGATCATCTCTATCTCCTTTGTGGTGCAAAACCGGGGGCCGCCGAAATGGCGGTCCCCAAACGAAAAAACGACCCACATTGTGGGTCGTTTCCTGTGGCTTTGCAGCCGGTGGGCCTAGGTAGGCTTACACCAGAGCAGCCTTTTGCACCAAGCGGGTAGCAACCCAGTTCTTGGTCTTGGACAGCGGGCGGCTTTCCGTGATTTCGATCACGTCGCCCAGCTTGTACTCACCTTGCTCGTCGTGAGCGTGGTACTTGCTGGACTTGATCATGATCTTGTCATAGATCGGGTGCTTGACGCGGCGTTCAACCATGACCGTCACGGTCTTGGCACGCTTGTCGCTGACCACCTTGCCAATCAAGGTGCGCTTGAGGGATTTTTTAGCTTCCGTCATGTCGGCTTCCTGATTACTTGGCGGCTTGCTTTTCAGCAAGGATGGTCTTGGCGCGGGCGATGTCACGGCGCGTGGTACGCAGCGTGTTCGTGTTACCCAGCTGTTGCGTGGCCTTCTGCATACGCAGACCAAAGTGAGCCTTTTGCAGGGACTTCACTTCGGCTTCCAGGCCGGCAACGTCTTTTTGGCGGAGTTCAGCAGCTTTCGTCATGTTGTTCTCCTTAGGCACCAATTTGACGGGACACGAAGGTCGTACGCAGCGGCAGCTTTGCAGCGGCCAAGCGGAACGCTTCACGAGCCAGCTCTTCAGGGACGCCCACGATTTCGTAGAGCACCTTGCCGGGCTGGATTTCGGCCACGTAGTACTCGGGGTTGCCCTTACCGTTACCCATACGCACTTCTGCGGGCTTGGTAGAGATTGGCTTGTCCGGGAACACGCGGATCCAGATACGACCGCCGCGCTTGACGTGACGCGAGATCGCGCGGCGAGCCGCTTCGATCTGACGTGCCGTCAGGCGACCACGGTCAGTGGACTTCAGGCCGAAGTCACCGAAAGCAACGGAGTTACCACGCGTTGCAATACCGGTGTTGCGACCCTTTTGCTCCTTGCGGTATTTGCGGCGAGCAGGTTGCAGCATCTTTATTCTCCTTTACCGTCCGCTGCTGTAGCGGGCGCGTCAGTCTTGCGAACGCGCTTAACGGAATCAGCGCCAGCGCCGGCGGGCTTGTCGCTGCCGTCTGCAGGTGCTGCGTTAGCGCCTGCGGGGCGGCGGGCACCACGGCCAGCACCGTCACGACGACCATCGCCGCGACCATCGCGACGGGGGCCGCGAGGACGACGCTCTTCTTCGGGGCGGGGGGTCTCGGCTGCCGGCAGGTCGTTACGACCCAGCGTGTCACCCTTGTAGACCCAGACCTTCACACCGATCACACCGTAGGTCGTCTTGGCTTCGGAGAAGCCATAGTCGATGTCGGCGCGCAGCGTGTGAAGTGGCACACGGCCTTCGCGGTACCACTCGCAGCGTGCAATTTCGATACCGTTCAGACGGCCCGAAGACATGATCTTGATGCCTTGGGCACCCAGACGCATGGCGTTTTGCATCGCACGCTTCATGGCGCGGCGGAACATGATGCGCTTTTCGAGCTGCTGGCAGATCGAGTCGGCGATCAGCTTGGCATCGATTTCAGGCTTGCGCACTTCTTCGATGTTCACAGCCACGGGCACGCCCAGACGGGTTGCGAGTTCCTTCTTCAGGTTCTCGATGTCCTCGCCCTTCTTGCCGATCACGACACCAGGACGTGCCGAGAAGATCGTGATGCGGGCGTTCTTTGCAGGACGCTCGATCAGGATGCGCGACACGGCGGCGTTCTTCAGCTTGGCCTTCAGGAACTCGCGCACCTTGATGTCTTCGGCCAGCATGCCGGCGAAGTCGCGGTTGCTTGCGTACCAACGGCTGGCCCAGTTGCGGCTAACAGCCAGGCGGAAGCCGGTAGGATGGATTTTCTGTCCCATATTCTTCCCAGGCCTTTCAGTTGCCAACCGTCACGTACACGTGGCACGTGGGCTTGCTGATGCGATTGCCGCGGCCCTTTGCACGCGCGGTGAAGCGCTTGAGCGTGGTGCCTTGTTCGACGAAGATGGTCTTGACCTTCAGTTCGTCGATGTCGGCGCCGTCGTTGTGCTCGGCGTTGGCGATGGCGGACTCGAGCACCTTCTTGATGATCACGGCAGCTTTTTTCTGCGTGAACGTCAGGATGTTCAGGGCTTGGTCCACTTTCTTGCCGCGGATCAGGTCCGCGACCAGGCGACCCTTGTCCACAGACAGGCGGACGCCACGGAGAACAGCACGTGTTTCAGACATGTTCTATTCCTTACTTCTTGGCTTTTTTGTCCGCCGGGTGACCCTTGAAGGTACGGGTCAGCGCGAATTCGCCGAGCTTGTGGCCGACCATCTGGTCAGTCACATACACGGGCACGTGCTGCTTGCCGTTGTGCACGGCAATGGTCAGACCGATGAACTCGGGCAGAACCATGGAGCGACGCGACCAGGTCTTGACGGGCTTCTTGTCCTTGGTGGCGACGGCCTTCTCGGCCTTTGCCAGCAAGTGATGGTCAACAAACGGACCCTTTTTAAGAGAACGAGTCATTTGCTACCCTTTACTTCTTACGACGCGACACAATCATCGACTGCGTGCGCTTGTTGTTACGGGTACGGTAGCCCTTCGTCAGGTTGCCCCATGGGTCAACAGCGTGACGACCTTCACCGGTCTTGCCTTCACCACCACCGTGCGGGTGATCGACAGGGTTCATCACCACGCCGCGAACGGTCGGGCGGATACCCATCCAGCGCTTCACACCGGCCTTGCCCAGACGGCGCAGGCTGTGCTCTTCGTTGGCGACTTCACCGATGGTCGCGCGGCATTCGATGTGCACCTTGCGCACTTCGCCGGAACGCATACGCACTTGGGCGTAGATGCCTTCACGGGCCAGCAGCGTAGCCGACGTACCTGCCGAACGGGCGATCTGCGCGCCAGCGCCGATCTTCAGTTCGATGCAGTGGATGGTCGAACCCACGGGGATGTTGCGGATCGGCAGGGTGTTGCCCACGCGGATCGGGGCTTCCGAACCGCTGACGATCGTTGCGCCGACTTCCAGGTTGCGCGGAGCAATGATGTAGCGACGCTCGCCGTCGGCATAGCACACCAGAGCGATGTGGGCCGTACGGTTGGGGTCGTACTCAATGCGCTCGACCTTGGCGGGGATGCCGTCCTTGGTGCGCTTGAAGTCCACCACGCGATAGTGGTGCTTGTGGCCACCGCCCTTGTGACGGGTGGTGATGTGACCGTTGTTGTTACGGCCCGACTTCTGGTGCTGAGGCTCCAGCAGGGGGGCGAAACCTGCACCCTTGTGCAGATGGTCACGCGTGACCTTGACCGTGCCGCGTTGGCCGGGGGTCGTCGGTTTGAGCTTGATAACAGCCATGATTACGCAGCCTCCCCGGACAGGTTCAGCTCTTGACCGGGCTTGAGCATCACGTAGGCCTTGCGAACGTGGTCGCGGCGGCCGGTGGTCTTGCCAAAGCGCTTGGTCTTGCCCTTGATGTTCACCACGGAGACACCAGCAACTTCCACCTTGAACATCAGTTCCACGGCGGCCTTGATTTCATGCTTGGTGGCGCTCTGCAGCACCTTGAACGTCACGGCGTTGGACTTCTCTGCAACCATGGTGGCCTTTTCGGACACGATGGGAGCAACCAACACCTGCATCAGACGACCTTCGTCAAACTTGAGCGTGCTCATTCGAACATCTCCTTGAGTTTGTCGATCGCACCCTTGGTGACGAGCACTTTCTTGTAGTGCACCAGCGACACGGGGTCGGCGTAGCGCGGCTCGACCACGAACACGTTCTTCAGATTGCGGGAAGCCAGGTACAGGTTCTCGTCGACTTCTTCAGCGATCACCATGACCGATTCCAGGTTCATGGCCTTGAACTTGTCGGCCAGCACCTTGGTCTTGGGGCTTTCGAGCTTGAGCGAGTCCACCACGGCCAGACGGCCTTCGCGGGCCAGCTGCGACAGGATGGCAACCATGCCGGCGCGGTACATCTTCTTGTTGATCTTCTGCGTGAAGTTTTCTTCAGGCAGATTCGGGAAGATGCGGCCGCCGCCACGCCACAGAGGCGAGGAGGACATACCGGCACGAGCACGGCCGGTGCCCTTTTGCTTGAACGGCTTGGCGGTCGTGTGACGAACCTGCTCGCGGTCCTTCTGAGCGCGAGTGCCCTGGCGTGCGTTGGCACGGTAGGCGATCACGATCTGGTGGACGAGGTCTTCGTTGAATTCACGGCCGAAAACAGTCTCGGGCGCATCAAACTTGGATGCGGCCTGGCCTTGTTCATTCAGGAGTTCGAGCTGCATTAGTTCGCTCCCTTGGAAGCTTTGGCCTTGATGGCGGGGCGCACCGTCACGAAGCCACCCTTGGAGCCCGGAACAGCGCCCTTGATCAAGAGCAGTTGGCGTGCTTCGTCAATGCGAACCACGTCGAGATTTTGGGTGGTGATGGTTTCATCGCCCATGTGGCCGGTCATCTTCTTGCCCGGGAACACGCGACCTGGATCCTGGGCCATCGAGATGGAGCCGGGAACATTGTGCGAACGGCTGTTGCCGTGCGAGGCGCGCTGCGAGCGGAAGTTGTGACGCTTGATGGTGCCGGCGAAGCCCTTACCGATGGAAGTGCCTTGCACGTCCACCTTCTGGCCCACCGAGAACAGCTCGGCGACGGGCAGGACGGAGCCTGCGGCGTACTTGCCAGCGGTTTCTTCGGTCACGCGGAATTCACCCATCACTTCACCGGCTTCGACACCTGCCTTGGCAAGGTGGCCGGCTTCTGGCTTGGTCACGCGAGATGCCTTGCGCGAACCGAAAGTGACCTGCAGGGCCACGTAGCCATCGTTCTCTTGGGTTTTGACCTGAGTCACGCGGTTGTTCGACACATCCACCACTGTGACAGGCACTGCGTCCCCATCATCAGTGAACAGACGCATCATGCCCACCTTGCGACCCAGCAACCCGAGGGAGTTGCTCAGACTCATTTGTTTGCTCCAAAACTTCCGCCGCTGAAACTGCAATTGGCCCAGCGTTGCGCTCCCGCCCCAGATGACCAAGGCCTTGCGCACGAAAGAAGGTTGATAAAACTTCGCTCAAGAAAGGCGAAGCCCCAAATTTTAACGCGAACTGCCTTTTCAAGCAAGTTCGCGTTAAATCAAAGCCCTTCAACGGCCCCGCAAGGGGCCTGTGAAGTACTTATTGCAGCTTGATCTCGACGTCCACACCTGCGGGCAGGTCCAGCTTCATCAGAGCGTCAACCGTCTTGTCAGTCGGGTCAACGATGTCCATCAGGCGCTGGTGAGTGCGGATTTCGAACTGGTCGCGGCTGGTCTTGTTGACGTGCGGCGAGCGCAGGATGTCGAAGCGCTTCATGCGTGTCGGCAGGGGCACGGGACCCTTGACGATGGCGCCGGTGCGCTTGGCAGTGTCAACGATTTCAGCAGCCGACTGGTCGATCAGCTTGTAGTCAAACGCCTTCAGGCGGATGCGGATTTTTTGCTTGGACATTGTGTATTCCTAGTTTTCTAAGAATTACGCAATGATCTT
>NZ_JBICKW010000029.1:0-97078 GCF_043104645.1 Delftia sp. WSY_12 | reverse complement strand
GGTGAGCGGGGATCATAGACAAGCCGATGGCTATAGGGCAATCAAATGCAGGGTCAGATACATCCTGTAAATGTAAGCAATTTCCCATCTTGGATACAGGCATGTATTTGAATGGCAGGCTATCCAATCAGGCATGTTCCAAAATCAGGTAATCCAGTCTTGGCTGATCATGTGCTGTGGCAGGCGACCTGGGAATGTGCTGTACTGGGCATGAAAGCATTTGCACTTTTTTGGTGCATTTTTGGTGAGATGCCATGTGAGCGACCGCTATCACCGTAACGGTGCAGAACTTCTGCACAAAGCCGGTGCATGGGAGGATGCTGCGGTGCTGCATTGGTAGGTCGGAAGGCGCCCCACCCAGCAGAAAAGACTGGCACGGTCCGTGCTTAACCCGGTTGTCACGAAATTTTTCAAACCGGAGGATCCCATGTCCCGTGCCAGCCTCAAGTCGCTCGCCATCGCCTGTGTCGCCATCGCTCCGCTCTGGGCCCATGCCCAGCTCACGGCCAATGTGTCCCTGACGACGAACTACAAGTTCCGCGGACAGGACCAGGACACGGGACGCAACAAGGCCGTCAAGCCTGCCCTGCAAGGCGGCTTCGACTACACCTTCGGCGACAGCGGCTGGTACATCGGCAACTGGAACTCCAGCGTGGACTGGCTGCCGGGCAACTCCCTGGAAACCGACTTCTACGGTGGCTACAAGTTCAAGGCCGGCGAGGTGGACCTGGACTTCGGGGCCCTGCAATACCTGTACTCGGGCAACTCCAGCGGCAACACCACCGAGCTGTATGGCGCGGCCACGTACGGCCCGTTCACGGCCAAGTATTCGCACACCGTGTCCAAGGACTACTTCGGCTGGGCGGGCGAGAAAGCCGGCTCGGGCCTGTCGGGCCGCAATACCGGCTACCTGTGGCTGGGCTTCAGCAAGGAAGTCATGCCCAAGGTGACCGTGAAGGCCTCGCTGGGCTTCACGCGCTTTGCCAGCGACATCAAGGGCCTGGGCGTGCCCAACTATATGGACTACAGCGTGGGCGGTGCCTACGATTTCGGCGACGGCGTGTCGCTGGGCGCGGCCGTCACGGGTGCGAACAAGAAGTCTTACTTTGGTGACGTCAACAAGGCCCGCCTGATCGTGACGCTGACCAAGACCCTGTAACCGGACCTGAGGAGCTAAGCATCATGAAACTGGTGACCGCCATCATCAAGCCCTTCAAGCTGGACGAGGTGCGCGAGGCGCTCTCCGACATCGGCGTGCAGGGCATCACCGTGACCGAAGTCAAGGGCTTCGGCCGCCAAAAGGGCCATACCGAGCTGTACCGCGGCGCGGAATACGTGGTCGATTTCCTGCCCAAGCTGCGCCTGGAGGCCGCCGTGCCCGACGCGCTGGTGGACCAGGTGATCGATGCCATCGAGGCCGCTGCGCGCACCGGCAAGATCGGTGACGGCAAGATCTTCGTGCTGCCCATCGAGCAGGCCGTCCGCATCCGTACCGGCGAGACCGGCGACAGCGCACTGTGAGTTTCAACCCCACGTTTCCCGAAAGACTGCCATGACCAAACGACTTCTTTCCATGGGCCTGGGGCTGGGCCTGCTGGCCGCAGGCGCCGCTGCCCTGGCACAGGAGCCCGCCGCCGCTGCAGCCGTTGCCGATGCGGCCGCTGCAGCAGCCCCCGCCGCCGCGGCCGCAGCCGAGGCGCCGGCCCCCGCGCTCAGCGCCGGTGACACGGCTTGGATGCTGACTTCGACCATGCTGGTGATCCTGATGGTGATCCCGGGCCTGGCACTGTTCTACGGCGGCCTGGTGCGCACCAAGAACATGCTGTCCGTGCTGTGCCAGGTGTTCGTGATCTTCTCGCTGATCACGCTGCTGTGGGCCGTCTACGGCTACTCGCTGACCTTTGCGGGCGAAGGCAACTTCTTCGGCGGCTTCGGCAAGATCTTCCTCAAGGGCATTGCGCCCGACACGCTGGCCGGCGCACTGCCGACCATTCCCGAGTACGTGTTCGTGGCCTTCCAGTCCACGTTCGCCGCCATCACCGTGGCCCTGATCGTCGGCGCCTTCGCCGAGCGCATCAAGTTCTCTGCCGTGATCCTGTTCTCGGTGCTGTGGTTCACCTTCAGCTACATCCCCATGGCCCACATGGTCTGGGGTGGCGGCCTGCTGGGCAAGGACGGCGCGCTGGACTTCGCAGGCGGCACCGTGGTGCACATCAACGCCGGTATCGCCGGACTGGTGGGTTCCTACATGCTGGGCAAGCGCATCGGCTTCGGCCGTGAGGCCCTGCCTCCGCACAGCCTGACGCTGACCATGGTCGGTGCCTCGCTGCTGTGGGTGGGCTGGTTCGGCTTCAACGCCGGCTCGGCAGGTGCTGCCAACGGCATCGCCGGCCTGGCCTTCATCAACACCATCGTCGCCACGGGCGCCGCCACCATCTCCTGGCTGGCCGCTGAAGCCCTGCACAAGGGCAAGGCCTCGATGCTGGGTGCCGCCTCGGGCGCCGTGGGCGGCCTGGTGGTCATCACCCCGGCGGCCGGCCTCGTGGGCCCCATGGGCGCCATCGTCATGGGCCTGATCGCCGGTCCCGTCTGCCTGTGGGGTGTGTCCGGCCTCAAGAAGCTGCTCAAGGTCGATGACGTCTGCGACGTGTTCGGCGTGCACGGCGTGGGCGGCATCCTGGGCGCCATCCTGACCGGCGTGTTCTGCGCCTCCAGCCTGGGCGGCATCGAGCCGGCAAACTTCAACATGGGCCATCAAGTGTGGGTGCAGGTCAAGAGCGTGCTGCTGACCATCGTCTGGTCCGGCGTGGTGGCTGGCATCTCCTACAAGATCTGCGATCTGGTCGTCGGCCTGCGCGTCAGCGAAGAGTCCGAGCGCCAGGGCCTGGACATCACCACGCACGGCGAGGTGGCGTACTACCGCTGATCGGTTTCCAGGGAGTTCATTGCGGATTGGCCTCGGTGCTTGCACCGGGGCCTTTTTTGCTTTGGAGCCGCTGCAGAGATGGCGTCTTTGCCTTTTCGTCCCGGCTGTTTTGCGCCGCCCGCAGAACTTCAAGCGCGCCGTTCAAAAAATTCACGGGCCCGCACCGAGGCGCAAAAGGGCCCAGCCGCTACCATGCAGGCCATGGATTCAGCCCAAAGCCAACTCATCCAGATCGCCGAGCGCGTGCGCGCCGCGGCGGCCGACGCCACGCCGCTGCGCATACGCGGCGGCGGCACCAAGGATTTCCACGGACTGGCCCTGCAGGGCGAACTGCTGGACACGCGGGCGCTGGCCGGCGTGGTCAGCTATGAGCCCAGCGAGCTGGTCGTGACCGTACGCGCCGGCACGCCGCTGGCCGAGGTCGAGGCCCTGCTGGCCGCACAGGGCCAGTGCCTGGCCTTCGAGCCTCCGCATTTCGAGGGAGCGGATGGCCGCGCCACCGTGGGCGGCATGGTGGCCGCCGGCCTGTCGGGCCCCTCACGCGCCAGCGTGGGCGCCGTGCGCGACTTCATGCTGGGGCTGGAGATGATCAACGGCCAAGGCGAGCTGCTGCGCTATGGCGGCCAGGTCATGAAGAACGTGGCGGGCTACGACGTCTCGCGGCTGATGGCGGGCTCCTGGGGCACGCTGGGCCTGATCACCGAGGTCAGCCTCAAGGTGCTGCCCGTGGCGCCGGCCGAGGCCACGCTGCGCTTCGAATGCACGCAGCAGCAGGCGTTGGACTGGCTCAATGCCTGGGGCGGACAGCCGCTGCCGCTCAATGCCAGTTGCTGGCTGCAGGAAGACAGCGCGGCCCAGGGCGTGCTGTACCTGCGCCTGCGCGGTGCGCGTGCCGCCGTGCAGGCGGCCTGCGGGCGCCTGGGGGGCGAGCGCATGCACAGCGCTGCGGCCGACTGGCAGGCCTGCCGGGAGCACCAGCTGCCCTGGTTCACCGCACGCGCACCGGGCCATGCGCTGTGGCGCCTGTCCGTGCCGCAGACGGCGCCGGTGCTTGCGCTGCCTGACGGCTGCACGGGGCCCCTGATCGAATGGCAGGGCGCACTGCGCTGGGTACAGGCGCCGCGTGCGCTGGGCCATGCGCTTCGCGCGCTGGCAAAAGCAGCGGGCGGATCGGCCACCTTGTTCCGCTCCGAGGCAACGGGGCAGCCCGGCGCCGAGCCCGATTTCGACGCCCAGGCGGCCGATGCCACGGCCGCGCTGCATGCACGGCTCAAGCAGGCCTTCGATCCTGCGGGCATCTTCAACCGCGGCCGGCTGGCCGCCGCCTGGTAGGTCGGGCCAACGCCTGGCTCCGCCCATGCGCATGCGTCACCACCTGCACCTGCTCACGGACCGGCACCGCACGGTGGCCAGCAACCGCACGCTGGGCCTGTTGCTGGCCTTCAACGCGGGTGCGGTGAATGCGGGCGGCTTTTTGCTGGTGCACTCCTATACCTCGCACATGACGGGCTTTGTCTCGCTGCTGGCCGACAACCTGGTGCTGGGCAATACGGCGCTGGTGCTCAGTGCCTGCGGCGCGCTGCTGGCCTTTCTGTGCGGCGCGGCCGCGACATCGCTGCTGGTCAACTGGGCGCGCCACCACCGGCTGCGCAGCAGCTATGCGCTGCCGCTGCTGCTGGAAGCCGCGCTGATGCTGCTCTTCGGCGTGCTGGGCGCGGCCATGCTGGCCTGGCCCACGCCGTTCGCCGTGCCGCTGGCCGTGCTGCTGCTGTCCTTCATCATGGGATTGCAGAACGCCACGGTGACCAAGATGTCGTCCTCGCAGATCCGCACCACGCACATGACGGGCGTGATCACCGACCTGGGCATGGAGCTGGGTCGAGCCCTCTACTGGAATCGCCATGGCAGCCCGCCCGAGCACCGGGTCCACGCCAACCATGTGCGGCTGCGGCTGTTCGCAGGGCTGCTGTCCATGTTCCTGCTGGGCGGCATTGCGGGCGCGCTGGGTTTCAGGCACCTGGGCTTCGTCTTCGTCGTGCCGCTGGCCGTGGTGCTGTGCCTGCTGTCCCTGCCGCCGCTGTGGGCCGACCGTGCGCGGTTGCCCCTGCTGCTGGGCCGGCGAGCCGCGCCTCGCGCATGACCGCCGTGTCCGGCTGCCGTGCCTGACCGTTCCCCGATACCCATACAACAAGAGCCCCACCATGCAGACCCAACTCGCACCCCAGTACCGCGCCACGCCCGAGGGCCAGGAGGCCGAAGCCATTTTGCGCAAGTGCGTGCACTGCGGCTTTTGCACGGCCACCTGCCCGACCTACCAATTGCTGGGCGACGAGCTGGACGGGCCGCGTGGCCGCATCTACCTGATCAAGCAGGTGCTGGAGGGCGAGACCCCCACGCGCGCCACCCAGCAGCATCTGGACCGCTGCCTGACCTGCCGCAACTGCGAAAGCACCTGCCCCAGTGGCGTGCAGTACGGCCACCTGGTGGACATAGGCCGCAAGATCGTCGAGGAACAGGTGCCGCGCCCCTTCGGCGAGCGCGCCAGGCGCTGGGCGCTCAAGGAGGGGCTGAACTCGCCGCTGTTCGCCCCGGCCCTGAAGCTGGGACAGGCCGTGCGCGGCCTGCTGCCCGAAGTCCTGGCCGAGAAAGTGCCCCAGCCGCAGGATGCCGGCGCCTGGCCCGTGCGCGAGCATGTGCGCAAGGTGCTGCTGCTGGCCGGATGTGTGCAGCCGGCCATGATGCCGCGCATCAACTTCGCCACCGCGCGCGTGCTGGATGCGGCCGGCATACAGACCGTGATCGCGCCCAACGCCGGCTGCTGCGGTGCCGTGAAATTCCACCTCAACGACCAGGAAGGCGGCAAGGCGCAAATGCGCGCCAACATCGACGCCTGGTGGCCCCAGGTGGACAGCGGCGCGGTGGAGGCCATCGTCATGAATGCCTCGGGCTGCGGCGTCACCGTCAAGGAATACGGCCACCTGCTCAAGGATGATACGCAGTACGCGGACAAGGCAGCCCGCATCAGCGCCCTCACGCGCGACCTGAGCGAGCTGCTGCCTGAGCTCCTGCCCGAGCTGGCCGAGCGCCTGCAGGGCAGGGTGCGCGCACCGGCCGCGCCCATGGCCTACCACCCGCCCTGCACGCTGCAGCACGGGCAAAAGCTGCGCGGCGGCGTGGAAACCCATCTGGCCAGGCTGGGCTTCGAGCTGCGCGTGGCGCGCACCGAGTCGCACCTGTGCTGCGGCTCGGCGGGAACCTACTCGGTGCTGCAGCCCGAACTCTCGCACCAGCTGCGCGACCGCAAGATCGGCGCACTGACCGAAGGCTTCGATGCCCGGCGGCCTGCAGCCATCCTCTCGGCCAACATGGGCTGCATCGTCCACCTGCAAAACGGAACGGACGTGCCGGTGCGCCACTGGATCGAGGTGCTGGACGAGGCCCTGCCGGCCTGATGCCACCCGGGCAACACCCGCGCATCTGTGCCGCATGCGCGACGCCGTGGGGACTATGCCCGCGCAAGCCTTTGCAATGCTGGCATGATGCGGGGTTTCGTTTTCTCCAAGCCCATGTGCTCCGCCATGACTGAATCCGTGTCTGAACCGCAAGAACAGAACGCCGCGCTGCCGGCGGACGCCGCTGCCGGCACTGTGCCGCAGGCTGCCGCCAGCGCCGATGGCCAGGGCCGCAAGCGCTCGCGCCGCGGCGGACGTGGCCGCAACAAGGGCAAGGCCTCCGAGCCCGTCGCCGACGCCGCAACCGGCGCGGCCGGCAGTGCCGAGGCTCCCGCATCCAGGCCTGTGCGCACCCAGCACCCGCTGCTGGCGCAACTAGCCCAATGGCATCCGAACCTGTTCGGCGAGCAGCCCCTGCCGCTCAAGCGCGGCATCTTCGAGGACCTGCTGGCCGCCCATCCCGAAGCCATCGACCGCGACCAGCTCAAGCTGGCCCTGTCCCAGCACACACGTTCCAGCCGCTACCTCACCGTGGTGGCCAGCGGCCAGGCGCGTCATGACCTGCAGGGCCAATCGGTCGAGCCCATGGCGCCCGAGCATGTGCACCATGCGCTGATCGAGGTCTTTCGCCGCCGCCAGCACCGCTCGCCCGAGGACCTGGCGCCCAAGCTGCGCAACCGCATCATCGCCGCCTACGAGGCCTCGGGCCTGTCCCGCGACGACTATGCGGCGCGCGTGCAGGGCCGTGACGAGGCCACCAACGCCCTGGTGGCCGAGGCCCTGGCCGAAGCCGATGCGCGTTCTGCACGAGACGAAGCTCTGCTGCGCGCCTTCGAGGCCAGCGGCCAGACCTCCGAAGCCGGCTTTGCCGACATGTACGGCATGAACCCGCGCCAGGTGGCGCAGCAGCTGGAACGCGCCCGCCGCCGCCTGCAGACGCAGGCGGCCTGAGGCACAAGGACCGGCACCAAGGACCGGCAGCACCGCCTGCCGGCACACTCCACCGCCGCGTGCCCGGCAAGGGCCGCGCCGGTGAACCCGCCCTGGATCACAGGCGGCATCTCTGCAGCGGACCCTTCCGCCAGCACGCAGATGCCCACCAGGGGCGGGCCCGGGGATGAACTGTTTCACGGACGCCGCTGCACCCGGCCACGGGGCGGCGGCGCCTTGCCGTGCGCGCTCGTTCCCGTGGTCTGGCAAGGGCGCGCAAGGCACTTCAAAGCAAAAAAGCAAAAGGAGACTTGCGATGTGGCTGGGTTTGTCGTTGTTCTACGTGGGCGCCGTGCTGTGCCTGAATGGCCTGTGGATGCTGGGGCGCATTGCCGACCGGGAGATCTGGGTCATCAACGTGTTCGCGGGCCTGGTCTCGCTGATCATCGGCCTGGCCTCGGCCTTCGGGCCCGAGCCTGATGCGGCCTCTGTCAAGACCGGCGCGCTCACCCTGCTGTTCGCCTTCACCTACCTGTGGGTGGCCATCAACCGCTTCACGGGGGCCGATGGCCGGGGCCTGGGCTGGTTCAGCCTCTTCGTGGCGATCACGGCCGTGCCGGTGGCCATCGATTCGCTGATCGGCGCCCGCACTGCCATCGACTGGTGGATGGCCGCCAACTGGGCGGCCTGGGCCGTGCTGTGGGCCATGTTCTTCATGCTGCTGGCCCTGGGCCGCAACATCGGCCGCATGACGGGCGCGCTGTGCATTGCGCAGGGCGTGCTCACGGGCTGGCTGCCGGGCTACCTGCTGCTGGCCGGGCAGCTCACGGGCTGATTGCGCAGCGTTGGTGCGGGCAGGGCGTCAAGCCCCACGCCGTCGTGCATGCGCCAGCGCAGACAGCAGCGCAGCCGCGATGATGCAGGCGCCCCCCAGCAGCGTGCGCGGCGTCAGCACCTCGCCTGCAATCAGCACCGAGGAGACGCTGGCGAACACCACTTCGGCCAGCATGACCACGGCCGTCACGCCGGCCGGCAGGCGCGCGGCGCCGAACTGCAGCGCCCAGTTGCCCAGCATCAGCAGCACGGCCAGGCCGGCGGCGATCAGCATCCAGCCGGCCTGCGGAGCCGGCAGCGGCGGCACCAGGCCCACGCTGCTGCCTGCAAAGGCGCTGAACAGGCCCATCGCCATGCAGCCGCTGAACATGGCCAGCATGCGCGCCTGCGCCGGCACGGCCTGCAGGCGGCGCAGCAGCACATTGGTCAGCGCGAAGGTGAAGCCGCCGAACAGTGCCAGGCCGTCGGCCAGCGACAGGCCGCGCAGCAGCCCGGGCGAGCCGCCGCTGAATGTGCCCTCGGGCACGAGCACCAGCGCCACCCCGCCGAAGGCCAGCAGCAGCCGCGTCAGCGCAGCAGGCGTGGGCCGCTCGCCCAGGAGCCTCCAGGCCAGCAGCACCGACCATGCGGGCATCAGATAGAACAGCAGCACCACGCGCACCACGTCGCCAATGGTCACGGCCCAGTTGAAGGCGATGTTGTTGCTGCCCGCGCATGCGCCCAGCAGGATCAGGGCCGGGTACTGCAGCGCCTGGCGCAGGCTGGCCGGGCGCAGCGCCACCAGCCCCGCCAGCACCAGGGCATACATCAGCGCCGTGGCCCACAGCGGATGCAGGCCAGCCTCGTGCATGGCGCGGAACGGCCACCAGGCCAGGCCCCAGACCAGGGTGTTGAACAGCAGGGCGAGAACGGGCAGCGGGCTATGCATGGGGCAATGAAAAACGCCCGGGCAGGCAAGGCCTGCTCCGGACGCCGTGGGGACAAGGGCAGGCTAGTGGCAATCCTTGCGGGCAATCGCCAGCAGGCGCTCGACTTCCTCGGGATGCTGGCGCAGGTTGTTCCTGTGCCAGCGTCCGATCAGCCACATGATGCCGGCCACCACCAGGCCGAACACCGTGATGGCACCAAAGGCCGACAGCCCGAACTTGGTGGACAGCGCATAGAAGGCGCCCAGCGCCAGGATGCAGGCCTGCTCGTTGAAGTTCTGCACGGCAATCGAGCGGCCCGCGCCCATGAGGTTGTGGCCGCGGTGCTGCAGCAGCGCATTCATGGGCACGACCAGGAAGCCGCCCAGGCCGCCCAGCAGGATCAGGAAGGGAATGGCCACCCACACGCTGTGGATGAAGATCATGGCGATCACCAGCAGGCCCATGGTGATGCCCAGCGGAATGACGCGCGTGGCGTTGTCCAGCCGCATGCGCATGGATGCGAGGATGGCGCCTGCCGCCGTGCCGATGGCCACCACGCCCACCAGGGCCGATGCCTGGGAGGTGCCGTAGCCCAGGGCCGCCGCGCCCCAGGCCAGCACGATGTAGCGCAGATTGCCCGACACGCCCCAGAACAGCGTGGTCGTGGACAGCGAGATCTGGCCCAGCTTGTCCCCCCACAGCCGCTGGCTGCAGGTCCAGAAGTCGGGCAGCAGGGCCAGGGTGTTGGCCAGCAGGCTCTTGCTGGGGTCCTGGCGCAGCGGGCGCAGGATGGTGTCGGTCAGCGGAATGCGCAGGTTGAACCAGGCGGCCAGCGCATAGACGCCGACCAGCACGGCAATCGCCGCCTCGGCCGCAGTGTCCACGCCCGTGTCCAGCAGCGGCAGGTCGAAGTCCAGCAGATGGGTCGAGATGCCCGGGCTCAGCAACTGCCCGCCCACGAGCACGCCCAGGATGATGGAGGTGATGGTCAGCCCCTCGATCCAGCCATTGGCCTTGACCAGCTGGGAGGCGGGCAGCAGCTCGGTGAGGATGCCGTACTTGGCGGGCGAGTAGGCCGCTGCGCCCAGGCCGACCACGGCGTAGGCGATCAGCGGATGGTTGCCGAACAGCATCATCAGGCAGCCCACGATCTTGATCGCATTGCTGATGAACATCACCCGCCCCTTGGGCAGGGCGTCGGCAAAGGCGCCGACGAAGGGGGCCAGGATCACGTAGAACAGCGCGAACATGGGCACCAGGGCGGCGCGCTGCCACTCGGGGGCGCCATTGGTGCGCAGCAGTTCCACGGCGGTCACGAACAGGGCGTTGTCTGCCAGCGAGCTGAAGAACTGCGCTGACATGATGGTGTAGAAACCGCGCTTCATGGATAGGCAGATGGGGTCAGCCGCAGGGCTGCTGACCGGTTAAATAAGGGCCCCGTGGCAAGTGACTGGCGGTTATATCACGCGGCCTTTGGCCGGCAGTGCCAGAATCCCAAGCTTCTGACTGAGTGAAAACCATGCCGCGTCCCATTCTTGCCACCATCCATTCCGCCGCGCTTCGCCACAATCTGGAGCGGGTGCGGCAAGCGGTCCCCGATGCCAAATTGTGGGCCGTGGTCAAAGCCAACGCCTATGGCCACGGTATCGAAAACGTGTTCGAGGCCCTGCGCGGCGCCGACGGCTTCGCCATGCTGGACCTGGCCGAGGCCGAGCGCGTGCGCCAGCTGGGCTGGCGCGGCCCCATCCTGCTGCTGGAGGGCGTGTTCGAGCCGCGCGACCTGGAGCTTTGCTCGCGCCTGTCCATCTGGCATGCCGTGCATTGCGACGCCCAGATCGACTGGCTGGCCGCGCACAAGACGCAGAACGGCCACCGCGTCTTCCTCAAGATGAACTCCGGCATGAACCGCCTGGGCTTCACGCCCGAGCGCTTTCGCGCGGCCTGGGCCCGGCTCAATGCCTTGCCCCAGGTGGAGGAAATCTCGTTCATGACCCACTTCAGCGATGCCGACGCAGGCGCTGGCCAGTCGGGCATCTCCGCGCAGCTGCAGCGCTTTCACGACGCCACGTGCGACCTGCCCGGCGAGCGCAGCGTGGGCAACAGTGCCGCCACGCTGCGCCATGGCGACGATGCCCAGGTGCGCTGCGACTGGGTGCGGCCTGGCATCGTGCTGTACGGCAGCTCGCCCGACTATCCGCAGCATACGGCGGCCCATTGGGGCCTGCAGCCCACGCAGACCCTGAGCTCGCGCATCATCGGCGTGCAGCAGCTGGCTGCGGGGCAGAGCGTGGGCTATGGATCGCGCTTCACGGCCGAAGCTCCCGTGCGCCTGGGCACCGTGGCCTGCGGCTATGCCGACGGCTATCCGCGCCACTGCGGCACCGGCACGCCCGTGCTGGTCGACGGCGTGCGCACCCGCACCCTGGGCCGCGTGAGCATGGACATGCTGGCCGTGGACCTGACGCCCGTGCCCGATGCCTGCATGGGCAGCGAAGTCACGCTGTGGGGCCGCGCCAGCAACGGCGCCGTGCTGCCCATCGACGAGGTGGCCGAGGCGGCCGGCACGCTGGGCTATGAACTCATGTGCGCCGTCGCGCCGCGCGTGAACAAGGCCGTCGATTGATCAGGGCGCGGCCTGGACGCTGTCCCTGGCCCGCTCCAGCAGCGCCATCATCTGCTGTTGCGCGGCAGGCTCCCAATCCTTGAGCAGCCGCGCCGCCAGCGCCTGGCGCGACTGGCGCAGCCGGTCGAACAGGGCCTGGCCCTGGGGGCTGAGGCTCAGGCAGCGCACGCGGCGGTCGCGGGCGTCCGGTTCGCGGTCCAGCCATCCCTGCTCCTGCAGCTGCGCCAGCATGCGCGCGAGCTGGGCCTTGTCCATGTGGCTGTGGTCGACCAGATCCCTTTGCGTGCGGCCCGGGTGCCGGCCCACGTACATCAGCACGCGCACCTCGTTGGGCGTCAGCCCGGGCTCCATGGACTCCATGTCCTCGCGCATGCGCGAGCGGAACAGGTGCAGCAGCTCGTGCATGGCCTCGAAGATATCGGCGGGCAGGGAGGCATTCATGGCAGGGTCTTGTGGAAATATGTTGACAAAGTCAACGGATGACAGAGAATTGGTGGACTAAATCAACATTCTAGGCCGTCACAGGCCGTCTCGCCAATGAACTTGCCCAATCCAGCCAACTCTGCCGTGGCGCCTGCCCCCGTCGTCCACCGTGTCCGCCATCCCTTCCGCGCCCGCCATGTGCAATTGCTCTCGCGCGAGCAGCCCAGCCCCGGCTTTGTGCGCCTGACCCTGGGCGGACCCGAGCTGGAGGACTTCGTGAGCGCCGGTTTTGACGACCACGTCAAGCTCATCCTGCCGCAGGCCGGGCGCGAACTGCCCGCGCTTCCCGTGCTGCTCGATGGCCGCCCCACCTTCGTGGAGGACGAGCGCCCCACCTTGCGCGACTACACGCCGCTGCGCTACGACGCTGCGCGCCAGAACCTCATCATGGATTTCGCACTGCACGATGCCGGCCCCGCCACCGAATGGGCGCTGACCGCGCCCCTGGGCCAGTGGGTGGGCCTGGCCGGGCCGCGCGGCAGCCTGGTGATCTCGGCCAACCTGCCATGGCATTGGCTGTTCGGCGACGAGACCGCCATGCCCGCCATCGAGCGGCGCCTGGCCGAGCTGCCCGCCGGCAGCCGCGCCGTGGTGCGCGTGCAGCTGCGCAACCCTGCCGACCGCCGCCAGTGGAAGAGCACGGCCCAGCTGGACTGTGCCTGGGTCGAATCGCTGGCCGACGCCGTGCAGGCGCTGGAGCTTCCCCAGGACGACGACGGATATATCTGGGCGGCGGGCGAGCATAGCGCCATGGCCGAGCTGCGGCGCCTGCTGCTGGCCAAGGGCGCCGCGCCCAAGCGCATGCGCGTGGCCTCGTACTGGAAGCAGGGCCAGGCAGACCACCATGAAGACCTGAACGATCCCAGCTGACCTGCGTGGAGAAAAGCAAGAAAGGCACAGACGAAAAAAAGCCCACCGAAGTGGGCTTTTTTTCGTGGTGGTTGCGCGAGAAGGATTTGAACCTCCGACCTTTGGGTTATGAGCCCAACGAGCTACCAGACTGCTCCATCGCGCGGTAATTCCGCAGTAATTTCGTTTCACCGCATTTTGTGCAGCGAAGAAGGTAACTATAACCGATATCTCTTTGTCACGCAACTGCGTTAGACAACAGGCAGGCGGGCGGGGCGGCAGCCACCGCTCGGTATAGTGCCCAACCCATGGCCAAAGACAAAACCACGTTCATCTGCAATGCCTGCGGCGGCTCCAGCCCGCGCTGGCTGGGCAAGTGCCCGGCCTGCGGGGCCTGGAATTCGCTGATCGAGGCCGTTGCCGAGCCTGCGGGCGCGGGCAAGAACCGGCTCAGCCAGCCGCAGGGCTATGCGGGCCTGGCCAACGCCCAGGCCGTGATGCCGCTGTCGGCCATCGAGGCCCAGGACGTGGCGCGCACGCCCAGCGGCATCGAGGAGCTGGACCGCGTGCTGGGCGGCGGCATTGTCGAAGGCGGCGTGGTGCTGATTGGTGGCGACCCCGGCATCGGCAAGTCCACCCTGCTGCTGCAGGCCATGGATGCGCTGCACCGCGTGGGCCTGCCCACGCTGTATGTGACCGGCGAGGAAAGCGGTGCCCAGGTCGCGCTGCGTTCGCGCCGCCTGGGGCTGGAGGCCAGCCAGGTCAATGTGCTGGCCGAGATCCAGCTGGAGAAGATCCTCGCCACCATTGAGGCCACGCAGCCGGCCGTGGTCGTCATCGACTCCATTCAGACCGTGTACTCGGACCAGCTGTCCTCGGCGCCGGGCTCGGTGGCCCAGGTGCGCGAATGCGCGGCCCACCTCACGCGCGCGGCCAAGACCACGGGCATCACCGTGATCCTGGTCGGCCATGTGACCAAGGAAGGCGCCCTGGCCGGCCCGCGCGTGCTGGAGCACATGGTGGACACCGTGCTCTACTTCGAGGGCGACACGCACAGCAACTTCCGCCTGGTGCGCGCCATCAAGAACCGCTTTGGCGCCGTCAACGAGATCGGCGTCTTCGCCATGACGGAGAAGGGCCTCAAGGGCGTCACCAACCCCAGCGCCATCTTCCTGTCCCAGCACAGCGAGCCGGTGCCGGGCTCCTGCGTGCTGGTCACGCTGGAGGGCACGCGGCCCATGCTGGTGGAAATACAGGCCCTGGTCGACCAGGGCGGCCCCGCGCCCCGGCGCCTGTCCGTGGGCCTGGACCGCGACCGGCTGGCCATGCTGCTGGCCGTGCTCAGCCGCCACGCGGGCGTGGCCTGCGCGGACCAGGATGTGTTCGTCAACGCCGTGGGCGGCGTGCGCATCAGCGAGCCTGCGGCCGACCTGGCCGTGATGCTGTCCATCACCTCCAGCCTGCGTGGCCGCGCCTTGCCCAAGGGATTCCTCGCCTTTGGCGAAGTGGGCCTGGCCGGCGAAGTGCGCCCCGCGCCGCGCGGCCAGGAGCGCCTGAAGGAAGCGGCCAAGCTGGGCTTCACCATGGCCGTGGTACCCAAGGCCAATGCGCCCAAGAAGGCCATCCCGGGTCTGACCGTTCATGCCGTGGAACGCGTGGACGAGGCCATGAACATCGTCCGAGGGATGGGCTGACGCTCTTGCCGAGCGCATTGCGGGGGCATACGCACTGTCCGCAGCGGCCCTGCGGCGCCTCCATAAGACAATCGGCGCCATGAATTTGCGCAATATCCTGATTCCCCTGGGTCTGCTCGTACTGCTGGTGGCTGCGCACCAGTCCTATGGCTGGATGGGCGTGGTTGCCGTGGGCGGCGGCATCATGATGTGGCTGCTGCTGCATTTCACGCGGCTGATGTCCATCATGAAGAAGGCCTCGGACCGTCCCATGGGCTATGTGGGCAGCGCCGTGATGCTCAACGTCAAGCTCAAGCCCAAGGTCTCGCTGATGCACGTGGTGGCCATGACGCGCTCCCTGGGCGAGCGCCTGTCCGAAGACGGCCAGCATCCCGAGATCTACCGCTGGACCGACGGCACGCAATCCCATGTGACCTGCGAGTTCATGCATGGCCGGCTCGTGAAGTGGACCCTGGTGCGCCCCACGCCCGAACCCGAACCGCAACCCGAGACGGCGGCGGCGGCCCCCGAGGCAGCCCCCGCGCCCTAAAATAGCGGGTTGGTGTTCTGTTCAATACCCCCAAGGATGTTTCTATGAGCCCCGTTGTTCCCTCGATGGCCGATCGTGACGGCAAGATCTGGATGGATGGACAGCTGGTGGACTGGCGCGATGCCAAGATCCACGTGCTGACCCACACGCTGCACTACGGCTGCGGCGCATTCGAGGGCGTTCGGGCCTACAAGACCGAACAGGGGCCGGCCATCTTCCGCCTGGAAGACCACACCAAGCGACTGTTCAACAGCGCCAAGATCCTGCGCATGCAGATCCCGTTCACCCAGGAAGCGGTGAACCAGGCCCAGGTGGAGGTCGTGCGTGCCAACAAGCTGGAATCGTGCTACCTGCGCCCGCTGACCTGGATCGGCGACCGCAAGCTGGGCGTCTCGCCCAAGGGCAACACCATCCACCTGATGGTGGCTGCCTGGGCCTGGGGCGCCTACCTGGGCGAGGAAGGCATGCAGCGCGGCATCCGCGTGAAGATCTCCAGCTTCACGCGCCACCATGTGAACATCACCATGAGCCAGGCCAAGGCGGTGAGCAACTACACCAACTCCATCCTGGCCAACACCGAGGCGCTGGACGACGGCTACGACGAGGCCATCCTGCTGGACGCCTCGGGCTTCGTCTCCGAGGGCTCGGGCGAGAACATCTTCGTCATCAAGGACGGCGTGGTCTACACGCCCGACCTGTCGGCCGGCGCGCTCAACGGCATCACGCGCAATACCGTGATGCACATCTGCAAGGACCTCGGCCTGGAGGTGGTGCAAAAGCGCATCACGCGCGACGAGCTGTACATCGCCGATGAAGTCTTCTTCACCGGCACGGCCGCCGAAGTCACGCCCATCCGCGAGGTGGACCGCATCGAGATCGGCGCGGGCAGCCGCGGCCCCCTGACCGAAAAGATCCAGCAGGCCTTCTTTGACATCGTCAACGGCCGCAACCCCAAGTACGCCCATTGGCTGACTCGGGTCTGAGAAAAATGACCCCCACGCTACCCTTGCTTTGCAAGGTCCACTGCCCCCCGAGGGGGTGCTTTTCATCTTGGGGCGGCCCGGCGATGAAAATGACAGATACCCACGAAAGAGATAAGCAAGCATGACAACGAATGCCACCGTCGAACTGGCGGCCAAGGACCTCAACGCCCAGGGCGGCGTGTTCTGCCCCAGCCCCAAGGCCGACATGAAGCTGTGGAACAGCCATCCCAAGGTCTACCTGGACGTGGCCCACACCGGCGAAGCCAAGTGCCCCTACTGCGGCACGCTGTACCGCCTGAAAGCGGGCGAAGTCTTCGCAGGCGGGCATTGAACAAAGCGGGCCTCGGCCCGCTTTGTGTGTCTCAGCGCGCCGACAGCGCGCGGCTCCAGATGCTGCCGGGCGCAGCACCTCCGTGCAAAGCCAGCATGTCCGTGAAATGGCGCCGCTCCCCGCCGCGCAGCTTGACGATGGGCGCCGCCACCTGCGGCGCCTTCGCCAGGCACAGCTGGGGGTAGAGCAGGTACCACTTCCAGCGCAGGGCAGAGTGATAGAAGAAGGCCGTGTCCTCGGCCTTGAACAGCGTGAGCCGGGCATCGGGCAGGCGCCGCATCACCTGCTGGGCCGTCACATGGATCAGAAGGTAATTTGGATCGGGAATGCCCTGCAGCACCTCGGCGGCGTCGGGCCGCGACTGCAGGCGCTGCAGATAGGCCTCGGGGCCGTCCACGATCAGCGCCTGGTGAAACTCCTTTTGCCATTCCGATACAAAGCGCGAGCCGGCCGGAGCGCAGAATGACCAGCTTTCGATCACGGGGTAGCGCCTGTCCCTGGTGAAGCCCTCAAGGTAGAAGCCTGCCAGCTCGGCAGCGCCTGCGCCGGGGCAGGCGCCCATCCAGTCCAGTGGCGCGGTCAGCAGCGTGGTGGCGTCGAACCAGTAGCCGCCGTGGTGTGCCACCAGGTACAGGCGAAGCCAGTCCGATTGCTTGGTGGGATGGAGTTCGGCAAACGCCGCAGGAAGGTCGCCGCAGGCGACGTACTGGCCCAGGTTCTCTGGCGTCACGACGATGACCTGGTGATCCGGGCACTGCCGCCGCCAGCTGTCCACGCACTGCTGGACGAAGGGATCCAGGCCGGACTGGTTCCAGTACGTCCAGATCGTTTTCGGGATGTCCGCTGCAAGACCATCGGCTGCCGGGGGCGATGGGGGCAGCTGCAAGGGCGCAGGCATGGTGTAATCTGCGCCGATTTTGGAAGGCGCCGCCCAGCGATGGAGCAGCCTGAATAAGACCGCAGGAATTTTTTTCATGAGCGGATGGAAAGCGGAATGCCCGCATTTTGGGGCAGAAAGTTGCGGTCTTGATGAGATTTGACAAGTCGAAGCTGCCAGGGCTCCTCACGACCCTGGCCGCTATTTTGGTGCCCGGGCTGGCCTTGTGGCTGCGCTCGGGCTATTCCTATGGCGCCGGCCTCATGGTCCTGGGCGCCCTGTGTTTTCTGCCTCGCTGGGTCAGATACCGGCAGTCCAACGGCACCTGGCTGCTGGTCGCGCTGTTCCTGGGCATGGCGGTGATGTGGTACTTCCTGTCCGTGCTGGACGGGGGCACCGGGCAGTTCGACCGGCCCGTGAAATTCATCCTGGGCGCGGTCAGCCTGCTGTTCGCCATGTGCTATCCGCCCACGGCGCGGATCTTCCTGTGGGGCATTCCGCTGGGCAGCGCAGGCGCGGGCTTCATGGCCCTGTGGCAGGTCTGCGTGCTGGGCATGGAACGGGCCACGGGCTACACCAATGCCATCCAGTGGGGCAACATGGCCTTGCTGCTGGGCTGCTTCTCCTGCATCTATGCCATGTCCTTCTGGCACCAGCGCTCCCTGCTGTGGCGCCTGCTGGTGCTGGCGGCCGCTGCAATGGGTGCGCTGGCTTCGCTGCTGTCGGGCTCGCGGGGGGGCTGGCTGGCGCTGCTGCCGATGTTCCTCATGCTGATGGTGCTGGTGCGCATGTACCGCCCGCAGTACTTCGGGCGCCTGTTGCTGGGCTGCGCTGCAATCGTGGTGGCGCTGGCCACCGTGATGGCCTTCATACCCCGCGTCAGCGAGCGCGTCGACGAGGTCTACCTGGATGTGAGCAACTACCTGCATTCCGGCAACTCCGACACCTCGCTGGGCACCCGGCTGGAGCAGTACCGGCTGGCCGTGCAGATGATCGGCGAGAAGCCCCTGCTGGGCTGGGGCATGCAGGGCTATGTGGACGAGATGCACCGGCGCGTGGACGCGGGTGACTATGGACGCTCCATCCGCGAATACAACTTCATCCACAACGACTTCCTGGACATCTGGGTCAAGCTCGGCGTGCCGGGCGTGCTGCTGCAGGCGGCACTGTTCATCTCGCTGCTGTGGCTGTTCTGGCCCTCGCGGCGGCGCATGGCGCTGTGGCCTGCGGACAGCACCCCCTGGCGCGAGGCCCTGCTGCTGCGTATCCTGGGCAGCCTGATGCCAGCCATGTACCTGGCGTTCGGCATGTCACAGCAATTTTTCGTGCACAACAGCGGCATCGTCTTCTTCGTCTTCCTCGTGGTGGCCCTGTGGTCATCGCTGCATGGCCTGGAAAGGGCCAGCGGAGCCGTGCGGTGACGGACCGCGCCACCATGGCCCGGCCCCGGGTGCTGCACTTCGTGACGGGCGGCTTCTCGGGTGCCACCCAGGTGGCGGTGGACCTGGTGTCCGCGCACCGCGCGTCGGGCCGCTTCGACGCCCGGCTGGTGCTGCGGCGCAAGCGCAATACCTCCGATGAACGCGTGCAGAAGCTGCGCGACGGCGGCATCGATGTCGACGTGGTGGCCGGCTGGTCCCATGCCGCCACCGTCTGGCAGCTGCGCCGCATCTGCCTGGACTTCCGGCCGGACATCGTCGTCGCCCATGGGTTCAGCGACCACCTGTGGGGCCGATTTGCCGCGCTGTGGGCCGGCGTGCCCTGCCTGGTGCATGTGGAACACAACTCGCGCGAGCGCTACACGCGCTGGCGGCTGGCGCAGGCCCTGTGGCTGACCGAGCGCACGGCCGCCATCGTCGGCTGCTCCGAAGGCGTGCGCCAGAGCCTGCAGGACCGTGGATTTCCTGCGGCCAAGCTCATGGCCATCAGCAACGGCATCCGGCCCGAGCCCTATCTGCAGGAGCCGCCCCCCTTGCTGCAGCGCCGCCCGGACATCGTCATGGCCGCGCGCTTTGCGCGGCAAAAGGACCATGCCACCTTGCTGCGCGCGCTGGCCGTGCTGCGCCAGCGCGGCCTCAAGCCCACGCTGACCCTGGCCGGCGGCGGCAAGGCGCGCGCCCAGCAGGCGGCGCAGCGGCTCAGCGCCGAACTGGGCCTGCAGGACCAGGTGCAATTCATCGGCATGTGCAACGACGTGCCCGGCCTGCTGCGCGCGCACCGCGTCTGCGTGCTGTCCACGCACTACGAAGGCATGCCCCTGTCCCTGCTGGAAGGCATGGCGGCGGGCTGCGTGGTGGTGGGCAGCCGCGTGGTGGGCGTGCAGGAAGTGGTGCGGCCCGGCGACAACGGCCTGCTGGCCGCGCACGCCGACCCTGAATCGCTGGCCGACGCCCTGCAGCAGGCGCTGCAGGATGACGAAGCCGCCGTGCGCATGGCCGCCACCGCGCGGCAGGAAGCCCTTTCGCACTACAGCCTGCAGCGCATGACCGGCCAGTACGAAGACCTGTTCGCCCGCCTGCTGCAGGGGGAGCGTCCGTGACCTGGCTCAGCATCCTGGTGCCCGTCTATAACGTGGTGCCCTACCTGGAGGAATGCCTGCAGTCCGTCATGGACCAGGCCGATGCCGGCGTGCAGGTGCTGGTGCTGGACGACTGCTCCACCGATGGCTCCTGGGCCCTGATGCAGCAGCTGGACCAGCGCTGGCCCGGCCGCCTGCAGCTCATGCAGCATGAGCGCAACGCCGGCCTGAGCGCGGCGCGCAACACCATGATCGATGCGGCCACGGGCGACTACCTGTGGTTTTTGGACTCCGACGACAAGCTGCTGCCCGGCGCGATTACCGGGCTGTCGGCCATCGTGAAACAACATGCGCCCGATGCCGTGCTCTGCGACTTCTCCGTCTGGCGCGAGGCCCCGCGCCTCAAGCACCGCCTGCGCGGCGAGGCGCACCGGCACAGCTTCCAGGGCCCCACGCTGCAGCGCTCGCAGGACCGGGGCGCCCTGCTGGCCGGCCTGCTGCGCACGGGCCAGCTGCATGCCTGGTCCAAGATCTCGCGCCGCAGCCTGTGGGATGCCGGCCTGCGCTTTCCTGCAGGCCGCTATTTCGAAGACATGATGACCATGCCGCAGATGGCGCTGCGCTGCAGCAGCTTCTACTACCACCCCCAGCCCTGGGTGGCCTACCGGCAGCGTGCCAACTCCATCCTTGCCTCCATGACGCCTGCCAAGGCGGCAGACCAGTCCGCCGCCCTGTGGCCGCTGGCGCAGGCCGTGCAAGCCCTGCAAGATGATGCGCTGCGCAACGACGGGCGCCTGCAGTTCGCCTGGGCGCACCAGGCTGCGCGCAACCTCATCGGCGCCCTGCGCTTTCTCGACCGGCAGCGGGACATGCCGCCCGCGCAGCGGCAGGCGCTGGCGCAACAGTTCCTGGCGGACTTCGGCCGCATCTCCCCGCTGTCCCTGCCGGCCCTGCGCCAGGCCTATCTGCGGCGCGGCTGGTGGCTGCGCGCCTGGAAGCTGCGCCGCTGGGAGCGCCGCGCGCAGCAGCTGGGAACACCGGGAGCCCCTGCATGAGCGGCCTGAAACTGAAAACCCGTGGCGAGCTGTGGCTGGCGGCCGGCATGCGCCGCTTCTACGCCACCTTCCCACGCCGCCTGGAGCAGGGTCCCGCGCCCGACTTCCGCAGCCATGACATCGGGCCTGCGGCGCCCGTGCCCGTCTCCACGCCCATTCCCCGCATCATCTGGGCCTACTGGAACGGCGACTCGGTGCCGCTGCTCATACAGCGCTGCTTTGACAACTGGGCCCGCCTGAACCCCGGCTACAGCCTGCGCATCCTCAACGACGCGCAACTGCCGCAATACGTGCCGCAACTGCCCGGCAACCTGCAGCAGCTGCCCGTGGCCAAGCGCTCGGACTGGCTGCGCCTGGAATTGCTGCACCGCCACGGCGGCATCTGGCTGGACGCCAGCACCATCCTCACCGAGCCGCTGGACTGGCTGCTGGAGCAGCAGCAGCGCAGCGGCGCCGACCTCGTCGCCTACTACCTGGAGCGCTACACCCGCGACCCGCAGGTGCCCGTGGTCGAGAACTGGCTCATGGCCGCGCCTCCGGGCAGCGCCTTCATCGCGGCCCTGCACAAGGAATACGTGGAGCAGGTCCTGCCGCAGACGGGCGAGGCCTATATCGCCCAGCTCCAGCAGGCCGGCGAATACGAGCAACTGCGCCAGGGCATCGACATGCCCGCCTACCTGAGCATGCACCTGGCCATGCAGCGCGTGCTGCGCGCCGGCGGCAGCTACCGGCTGCGGCTGGCCAAGGCCGAGGACGGACCCTTCTTCCTGCACGTGCAGGGTAACTGGGGCCGCACCCCGCTCAAGATCCGCCTGATGTTCTCGCGCGCCGAACAGGCGCCCGTGCCGCTGATCAAGCTGCGCGCCCCCGACCGCAAGAAGCTGGACTTCTATCTGGAGCGCGGCCTCTACGTGCCCGGCAGCATCGCCGACCGATACCTGCGGGGCTGAGCGGCGAGCGCGCGCTGGACCATCAGCCCATTGCCGTCTCATGCAGGTAGTGCCACAGCACCCCTTGGCCCGCACGTTTGAGGATCACGACTGATCGGCGCGAGGTCTCCACGCCGTCCAGGCGATGGGTTTCCAGGTAGCGCATGGCCAGGCCGGCCGCGTCCCGCCATATGGGCTGCATGTCGCAGACGCATATCTCCAGCCCTGGCCGCTGGCCGGCCGCGCGCCGGAACATCTGTTCCACATCGTCCAGGCCGACGAGTCTGCCCGTGGTGGTCACCATGCTGAACTCCGGGCTGAACTGCGGCATCAGCGCCTGCAGCGCGGCCTGTGCGCCCGCTGGTTGGGTGAAGACGGTGTGGATCAGCTCGTGCACCCGGTGGATGCTGCGTTCGGCGATGCCGATGTCAATGTCACGGTCGATGGGCTTGTTGTCTTGCATGGTGGTCCTCGAGGGTGTGCAGCGATCGCAGGTGCAGCAGGGGCACAAGCCCTGCCAGCGATGCGATCAGAAACGTCATGTGATAGGCCCGGCCTGCGTCCAGGCGGGTGGCGAGCATGTTGAAAACCATCAGGAAGAACGCAGCGCCCACGCTGAAGGCCATCTGCCGGTTGAGGTTCCAGATCACGCTGGCCTGCTACGTCTGCCGGCCATCGAAGTCCAGCAGGGCCGTCGTCTGCGCGGTATTGGCACCCAGGCCGCCGCCCAGGCCCATCAGCCCGTAGGCGGCCACCAGCAGCCAGGGGTCGGCGGGGGCCGCCACGGCGGCCAGCGCCGCAATGCCCAGGCTGTGCAGCACCATGCTGGCGATGAACAGGGGCCGTGCGCCCGCGCGGTTGTACAGCCGGCCGCCCACCAGCATGGACACCAGGGCGCCGCCTGCGTAGACCATCATGAATCGGCCTGTGGCCTGCGCGCTCAGGTGCAGCATGTCCTGCAGGTAGAAGATGTTGAGCAGGTTCACGCCGGTGAACACGCCGGGAATGGCGTGGTAGACGGCCACCGACATACGCAGGCGCGGGCTTTTGAGCAGTTGCAGTTCCACAATGGGGTGGGCCGTCTTGCGGGCATGGATGGCATACAGCACCGTGAAGGCCAGGCCCGCCGCCATGCCCAGCCAGGCCAGCGCCAGGCCCTGGCCCGAACCTTGGCCTGCGCCATAGAGCGACATGCCCAGCAGCCAGGCGGCCAGCGCGGCGCTGACCAGCACCAGGCCTTTGAGGTCCGGCCGCTGCCGGGCCGTGGCCGGTGCATCGCGCACCCACAGCCAGGCCAGGCCTGCGGCGGCCAGGGCCAGCGCAATATTGGAATGGAACACCCAGCGCCAGGAGCCGTGGTCCACGATCAGCCCGCCCAGCCAGGGCGAGAGGGCCGGTGCAATCAGCGCCACGGCCATGACCAGCGTGGAGACTCGCGCGCGCTCCGGTCCCTGGAACCGGTTGAAGACCAGGGCCTGGCCCACTGGGATCACCAGGCCGCCCGCCATACCCTGGATGAAGCGCCAGCCCACCAGCTGGCCGAAGCTGCCCGCCTCGCCGCAGGCCCAGGCGGCCACGGCGAATGCCAGCATGGAGCCCGCCATCAGCCCGCGCGCGCCCCAGCGGTCGGCCAGCCAGGGGGCGAGGGGAATGGCCAGCGTCAGTCCCAGCATGTAGGCATTGGCCACCCAGGCCCCGGCCGAGATGCCCACATGGAATTCGGCCGCAATCGTGGGCAGCGCGACGGCGGGCATGAAGATGTTGATGCAGTCGACGAAGAAACCCATCAGGAAAACGGTGGCCAGGCGGTATCGGTATGTCATCTTGCGCTTTCAGGAGGGGCAAGACTAAAGAGCGCGGGCGGCCACGTCGATGGGGCTATGCTGGACTCTTTGTTTGACTGGATTGAACAATGCCCCCCGCAAGCCCGGCCATGCACACGCTGCTCCACCGCGCGCAGACCTTTCTGGCCGTGGTGGATTTCGGCTCGTACACCAGGGCGGCGGACTTCCTGGGCATCAGCAAGGCCATGGCCAGCCTGCATGTCAAGGCGCTGGAAGAGGCGCTGTCGGTGGCCCTGCTGGTGCGCAACACCCGCAGCATCGCCCTGACGGAAACCGGGCGGGAGTTCTACGACGAGTTCAAGGGCATCGTCCGCGACGTGGGCAGCGCCTTCGACAACGCCATGCACAGCGGCAACCGCATCGCGGGCCGGCTGCGCATCAGCACCACCAGCGAATACGGGGAGAAGTACATTCTTCCGCTGATCCCGGCCTTCCTGGAGCGCTACCCGGGCATCTCGGTGGCCTATGACGTCAACTCTTCACTGAGCGACCTGGTGGCCGAAAAGCTGGACCTGGTCGTGCGCCTGGGCCACTTGGCGGACTCCAGCTTCAAAAGCCGCAGGCTGGCCGGCTACGACATCGTGCTGGTGGCCTCGGCCGCCTTCCTGCGCAGCCATCCCGTGCGCAGGCCCGAAGACCTGGCAGACCTGCCCTGGATTGCCAACAGCAACCTCGCCCACCCCACGGCCTGGACGCTGCGCACTGCCGGCGGCCAGGGTGTGGACGTGGTGGGCCGGGCGGCCCACCAATCCAACTCCTCCACCGCCATCCGCGCCCTGGCCCGGTCCTCGCTGGGTGTGGCGGTGCTGCCTGCGTGGTTTGTGGAGGACGACCTGGCCGGCGGCGTGCTGCAGCGCGTGCTGCCGGACCACGCCCTGCCGCCCCAGCCCATCAGCGTGGTCTTTCCCGACAGCAGCCACCTGCCGCGCAAGACCCGCGTGTTCATCGACTTCCTGTGCGAGCACCTGGGCCGGGATTGAGGGCTCGGCTGGCCGGCCCGCCCTGGCCCCGTTAAACTGCCCGCAAGCCGAAAGGCCCGGTGCGTAGAAACACCTTCCGTGAGGTTGCAGCCCCCACCTTAAAGCGGGGCTTTGTCATGCCTTATCTCGTCGGATTGGCGCATTTGCTTGCGCCTGTCCGCATGGTTTCGGGCGTGGTGGGGGCTATCCGCAAGGACGCCCGCACGGCTACGGACGTGTTTCTAACCACCACGCCCACCTGTTGTGCGTAGAAACTCAACCGGTGGTTTTCTGTGATCTCGTAGGAAAACAGACCATGACCCTCCCCATCCTTGCCAGCCCCAGCGCTGCGCTTGCCCCTTCCAGCCCTCTTCTCTATCAGGAGGGCTGACCCCATGACATCCCGCAAAAACACTGCCGGCGCGGCAGTGCAGGCGCAGCCTTTGCCCAAGCGGCCGCCAGCCGCAAGGCCTTCCGACTGGCCCAGCGCCTGGCAGGCCATGCATGTCTGTCTGGTCGTCATCGAGGGGCGGCTGGTCACCCTGGCCGAGGTCTGTGGCAAAAAGCCCGACCGCAAGGCCCGCCAGTTCGACGTGGAATGCGCGGTGGAGCTGGCGCTGGCGCACATACGCCGCATGCGCGCCGACCCGCCGGACAGCCACCAGGCGTTCGAGCAGCAGTGGCACCTGGCGTCCTGCGCCATCGAACTGGCCGATGGCGCCTACCGCTTCCCCCGCTCGCGCTACGGCCGCCTGCTCAAGCGCACCCGCTGGCATTTCGACCTGCTCAGGGACCTGGTGGAACGTGTGGAGTGGCAGCACCGGCGCGGCTGAGCCGCAGGCGGCAGCTCAGGCCAGCGGCAGCCGCAGCACGAAGCAGGCGCCCGGCTGGCCGTCGGCGCGGCCTTCGCAGTGCACGCTGCCGCCGTGGCGCTGGGCGATGGAGCGCACCAGGGCCAGGCCCAGGCCCACGCCGCCCGAGCGCTCGCTGGCGCCGGGCAGGCGGAAGAACTTCTCGAAGATGCGCTCGCGGTGGGCCGGCGCCACGCCGGGGCCGTGGTCGCAGACGCGGATCTCGGCCATGGCGTCCTGGCGCGCCAGCTCCAGCGTGATGGCGCCCTGGCTGTAGCGGCGCGCGTTCTCCAGCAGGTTGCGCACGGCACGGCGCAGCAGCTTGGAGATGCCGGGCACTTCCAACGCGTCGGTGGACTGCAGGTCCAGGTCGGCATCCACGCGCGCGCATTCCTCGGCGGCCAGGCCGATCAGGTCCACGGGCTCGATCGTGCCCACGTCACCCTCATAGGTCTCCAGCCGGCTGGCCAGCAGGATCTCGTCCACCAGCTGGTCCAGCTCGCTGATGTTGCGCTGGATCTCGGCGCGCGCGCGGGCGCTGGCGGGGTCGTCGCCCATGAATTCCAGGCCCATGCGGATGCGCGTCAGCGGCGAGCGCAGCTCGTGCGAGGCATTGGCCAGCAGCGATTTGTGCGAGGTCACCAGGGTCTCTATGCGCGCGGCGGCGGCGTTGAACTGGTGGGCCAGGTCGGCCACCTCGTCGCTGCCGTGCTCGGGCACGCGCACCGACAGGTCGCCCTCGCCAAAGCGCTTGACGCCGCGCTGCAGGTTCTCCAGCCGCTTGAGCAGGCGGCGGATGATGGGGAACACGCCCACGGCCACGGCCACGCCCACCAGGCCCAGCAGCCAAAGGAAGCCGAAGGGCGGGCGCAGCCAGAAGGCGGCTGCGCCGTCATGCGGCGGGCGGTCGCCGCGCGGCGGGCGCGGCGCCATGTGCAGCATGTAGGTCTGGCCGTCCGTGCCTTCGATCTCGAAGCGCAGGCCCTCTTCGGGCGGGCCGGGCAGGCGCCGCGCACGGCCCTGGGCGATCACGTTGCCCTGGCCGTCGCGCATGGCCACGTCGCGCGAGGGCGGCGAGCTGGCGCTTTGCACGTTCTGCGCGTTCTGCTCGGCCGCGATCTGCCATGCCCAGGCCACCGTCAGCGTGAGCACGGCCACGCCACCGACCACGGCCAGCCAGATGCGCAGGTACAGGCGCTGGGAGAAGAGGGACAGCAGCTTCATGCAGCGGTCAGTCTTGTTGTTTGGCGAAGACGTAGCCCACGCCGCGCACGGTCAGGATGCGCTTGGGCGCCTTGGGGTCGGCCTCGATGGCGGCGCGGATGCGGCCCATGTGCACGTCGATGGAGCGGTCGAAGGCCTCCAGTTCGCGGCCTCGCACGGCCTCCATGATCTGGTCGCGCGTGAGCACGCGGCCCGCGCGCTCGGCCAGCGTGACCAGCAGGTCGAACTGGTAGGAGGTCAGCTCGCAGGGCTGGCCCGCCACGGTGACGCTGCGCGCGTCGCGGTCGATCTCCAGGCTACCGAAGCGCAGCGCCGTGGCCGGCTGGCCTGCGGCCGAGCCCTCGCCGCCGCCGCCGCGCCGGCGCAGGATGGCGCGGATGCGCGCCAGCAGCTCGCGCGGCTCGAAGGGCTTGGGCAGGTAGTCGTCGGCGCCGATCTCCAGGCCGATGATGCGGTCCATGGGGTCGCCCTTGGCCGTGAGCATCAGCACCGGCACCTGGGCTGCGGGGCCGGGCAGGGCGCGGATGCGCCGGCAGACCTCCAGGCCGTCCATGTCGGGCAGCATGAGGTCGAGGATGACGAGGTCGGGCAGGTCGGCGCCGGCCACGCCGTCGGCGGGCTGCAGCTGCTCCAGGCCGCTGCGGGCGTCGCCCATGTGCGTGACCTGCAGGCCGTTGTTGCCCAGGTAGTCACCCACCATCTGCGCGAGGCGGGTGTCGTCTTCGATCATCAGAAGATGGTGCGTACTCATGGAGGGCAGTGTATTCATGCTGGGGCCTGGCGTCGTATTGCGACGATGCTCGCAGCGCCCCGTCAGCCGCGCTTGTCGCTTGCGTAAAGTTCGGTAAAACAGCGCAGCCTGCGGCCAGCCGCTCAACTGCCGCGTTGCGCGGGCCGCACCGCATGCACGCGCGAGGCCAGCGCGATCAGCACCAGCACGGGCAGGCCCAGCAGGGCCGTGGCCTGGAAGAAGCTCACGTAGCCATGCGCATCGACAAAGGCGCCCGAGAAGCCGGCCAGCCACTTGGGCGCCAGCAGCATCATGGAGCTGAACAGCGCGTACTGCGTGGCCGAGTACTGCACATTGGTCAGCCCCGACAGGTAGGCGATGAAGGCCGCCGAGGCGATGCCGCCGGCCAGGTTGTCCGCGCTCACCACCCAGACCAGCGCATTCACGTCATGGCCGCGCGTGGCCAGCCAGGCGAACAGCAGGTTGGTGGCGGCCGACAGCGCGGCGCCCAGCATCAGCACGCGCATCACGCCCCAGCGCATGGCCAGCGCCCCGCCCAGGAAGGCGCCCGCCAGCGTCATGATCACGCCGTACACCTTGGTCACGGCGGCCACCTCGTCCTTGGTGAAGCCCATGTCCACGTAGAAGGGGTTGGCCATGATGCCCATGACCACGTCGCTGATGCGGTAGATGGCGATCAGGCCCAGCACCAGCAGCGCCTGCCAGCGGTAGCGGCCCAGGAAGTCGGCAAAGGGCTCGACCAGCGCGCCACGCAGCCACTCGGCCGCGTTGCGGGCAGGCGCCAGCGGGCGCGGCACCGGTTCCGGCGAGAGCAGCACGGTCAGCATGCCCACGGCCATGGAGGCGGCCATGGCCAGGTAGGCCACCTGCCAGGCACCGCTCTGGTAGCCCGCCGTGCCCGCCACCTCGGCGCGGGCGGCCAGCCACAGCACGCCGGCGCCGGCCCATATCATGGCCAGCCGGTAGCCGGTCTGGTAGGTGGCGGCCAGCGCGGCCTGGCGCTCGGTGTCGGCCGATTCGATGCGGTAGGCATCCAGCGCAATGTCCTGCGTGGCCGAGCCGAAGGCCACGGCCAGCGCGCACCACACCAGCGGCGTGAGAGAGACGCGCGGATCATTGAACGCCATGCCGCACAGCCCGGCGACGATGAGCATCTGCGCGAACAGCAGCCAGCCGCGCCGCCGCCCCAGCCAGCGCGTGAGCAGCGGCAGCGGCATGCGGTCCACCAGCGGCGACCAGACCCACTTGAAGGCATAGGCCAGGCCCACCCAGCTCAGGTAGCCGATGGTGGTGCGGTCCACGCCGGCCTCGCGCAGCCAGAACGACAACGTGCCCAGCACCAGCAGCAGCGGAAGGCCTGCCGAAAAACCCAGGGCCAGCATGCGCAGGCTGGCCGGCTCGGCATAGACGCGCAGGGTCTGGGCCCAACTGCGGCGGGGCGCTTCAGTGGGGGTGGAAGGGGCGGAGGAGGTGGTGGTGGACGGCTCGGTCATGTTGGGCTGCGGCAGGCTGCGGCCATTATCGGGCCCATGGTGGCGCGGACTGGCGCGCGCTACCATCGCGGGCACAGGATGCCGCCATGGCCTACACCCTCTCTTCCCTCCACAGCGATGCCGCCGCGCAAGACGGCGCGGCCGATGCCACCGATACCGCCTTCGCGCCGCACAGCTCGGTGCGCAGCTACAGCGGCGAGCACCAGGCCCACGCCCACGGCCATGCGCAGATCCTCTATGCGCTGCAGGGCCGCATGGAGCTGGAGGTGGGCGGGCGCAGCGCCTTTGTGGACGCCGTCAGCGGCATGCTCATCCCCGCCGGCGTGGACCACGGCTACCTGGCGGCGCCGCGCTCGCGCGTGTTCGTCATCGATGCGCCCAGCGGCCCGGGGCTGGACCGGATGCGGCGCTTTTCCGTGCCGCCCGCCCTGCGCGGCCGGGAGTCGGAAGGCCCGGCCACAGAGCAGCTGGCCCAGGTGCTGCAGGCGCCCGGCCTGCTGGCGCGCCGGGGGCTGGACCTGCAGCAACTGACCACGAGCGTACAGGCCGCATTGCACGAGGACTGGCCCACGGCCCGGCTGGCCGCCCTGTGCCATATGAGCGCCCAGCGCTTTCACGCGCGCTTCGTGGAGCTGGCGGGCCAGCCGCCCCAGGCCTGGCTGCGCGGCCTGCGCCTGGATGCGGCCGAGCGCGGGCTGGCGCGGGGCCTGCCGCTGGAGGCCACGGCGCTGCGATGCGGCTATGCCTCGGCCAGCGCGCTGGCCTATGCGCTGCGGCGCGACCGGGGCGTGACGGCGCGGCAGCTGCGCGGCTAGCCCGTTCACAGTCTTGCGGACTACGAGCGTTTCTCGACAAGTGCCCGGCCGCGCCAGGCGCAACATGGCGCCATGGTTCGCAATTCTTCCGCTTCTTCCTCCGCCGTCGGCATCGCCTTCGTCTCCGTGGCCGCCGTGCTCTGGGGCACGACGGGCACGGCGCAAAGCCTGGGCGCAGGCGGGCTGTCGCCGTTCTGGGTGGGCGCCGCGCAGCTGGCGGTTTCCAGCCTGTTTCTGGGCGCGCTGCTGGCGGTTTCCCATTGGAGGCTGCGCGGGCGGGCCGGGCAGGGCGTGGCGCCCGTCCAGCCGCTGCTGCCCAACCCGGTGCACCTGGGCCTGCGCCCGGCCTGGTTCCTGCTGGCATCCATGGGAATCGGCGGCTACAGCATCTTCTTCTACGAGGGCGTGACGCTCACGGGCGTGGCCGTGGGCACGGCCGTGGCCATTGGCAGCGGCCCCATCTGGGCCGGGCTGATGCAGGCGCTTGTGCTGCGCGCGCCCCTGTCTGCCCTGTGGTGGGCCGGCACGCTGGTGAGCGTGGCGGGAGGCGCGGCCATGGTGATGGCCCAGGGCGGCGCCACGCTGTCCTGGAGCGGCCTGGCCCTGTGCCTGCTGGCGGGGCTGTCGTACGCGGGCTATGCGCTGATCAACAAGCGCCTGGTCACCCACATGTCGCCGCGCGTGGTGAATTTCTATGTGTTCACCGGGGCAGCCTGCATGGCGGTGCCGATTGCGCTGGTGCAAAGCGGCCTGCCTCAGTGGAGCCTGGCGGCAGTGATGGTGGTGGTCTACCTGGGCGTGGTGGTGTCGGGCCTGGCGCACATGCTGTTTTCCATCGGGCTGCGCAGCATCTCCGGCCCCACGGGCGTGACGCTGAGCCTGATCGAGCCCGTGGCGGCCTTCGTGCTGGCGGTGTGGGTCGTGGGCGAGCGGCAGCCGCTGCAATCGTGGCTGGGGCTGCTGGCCGTGCTGGCCGGGCTGATGCTGGTGATCGGCGCCGAGATGCGCTCGCAGCGGGCCGTGATGGCCGCGCAGATGGCGTGACTCTTTGTAGGCCGGCGCCGCTCTTCACGATGCGCTGTTCTCCGCATGTTGCAGGCATGCATGGCCGCTAGACTTGGCGGCATGCAGCAGCCATCCCATCTCTCCTCCGAATCCTGTGCCCCGTCCGCCTGGGGCTGTGCCTGCGCGCCCTGGCGCGCGCGTCGCGGTTTCTTGCTGGCCGGCAGCGCGGCGGCCCTGGGCCTGGCCACGGCGCCGGTGGCGGCCCAGGTGCAGGTGGGCGGTGCCTCGGGCCTGCGCAAGCTGGTGCCGGCCGAGACGCTGGAAGGCGCCGCCACCGACCAGTACCAGCAACTGCTGGCCAAGGCCCGCGCCCAGGGCGCACTGGCCGGCGACAGCAACCCGCAGCTGCTGCGGCTGCGCGCCATCGCCCGGCGGCTGATCCCCTACACCGCGCAATGGAATCCGCGCGCCAATGCCTGGCGCTGGGAGGTGAATCTGATCGGCAGCAAGGAGATCAATGCCTTTTGCATGCCGGGCGGCAAGATCGCCTTCTACACGGGCATCATCGACCAACTGCAGCTGACCGACGACGAGATCGCCATGATCATGGGCCACGAAATGGCCCATGCGCTGCGCGAGCACTCGCGCGAGCAGCTGGCCAAGAACCAGGCCACCAGCATCGGCATCTCGCTGGGCGCCCAATTGCTGGGCCTGGGCGACCTGGGCAATGCGGCGGCCCGCCTGGGCGGCCAACTGCTGTCGCTGAAATTCAGCCGGGGCGACGAGAGCGAGGCCGACCTCGTGGGCCTGGAGCTGGCCGCGCGCGCCGGCTACAACCCCCAGGCCTCGGTCTCGCTGTGGCGCAAGATGGGCCAGGCCACGGGCGACCGCGGCGGCCTGGAATTCCTGTCCACCCACCCCGCAGGCCCCGAGCGCATCCGCGAGCTGGAGCGCAACATCCCGCGCGTGGAAGGCCTCTACGAGGCCGCACGGCGCGGGTAGGCAGACGCCTTCAGGCGGCGGCTTTTTGCTTGGGTTGGTAGCCCATCACGGCTTTCACTTCAAGGTATTCCTTGAAGCCGTGCTCGCCCCATTCCCGGCCCGTGCCCGACTGCTTGTAGCCACCGAACGGCGCGCCGAAGTCCGGCCCCGCACCGTTGAGGTGGACCATGCCCGTGCGCAGGCGCGAGGCCACGCGGCGTGCGCGCTCCAGGCTGCCGGACTGCACGTAGCCCGACAGGCCGTAGGGCGTGTCGTTGGCCTGGGCGATGGCCTCCTCCTCCGTGTCGTAGGGCAGGATGACCAGCACGGGGCCGAAGATTTCCTCGCGCGCAATGGTCATGTCGTTGCGCACGTCGGCAAACACCGTGGGCCGCACGAAGTAGCCGCGCGCAAGGCCCTCGGGGCGGCCGGTGCCGCCGGCCACCAGGGTGGCGCCTTCGGCGATGCCGGCCTCGATCAGGCCCTGGATCTTGCGGAACTGCGCCTCGCTGACCACGGGGCCCATGTGCATGGCGCCCGTGTCGGCCAGTGCATCGCCCACCTTCATGCCTTCGGCAGCGGCCTTGGCCGCGGCCACGGCGCGCGCATGCAGGGCGCGCGGCACGAACATGCGCGTGGGCGCGTTGCAGCTCTGACCGGAGTTGGTGAAGCAGGCGTTCACGCCCTGGGTCACGGCCTTTTCGATGTCGGCGTCGTCCAGCACGATGTTGGCCGACTTGCCGCCCAGCTCCTGGGTCACGCGCTTGACGGTATCGGCCGAGGCCTTGGCCACGGCAATGCCCGCGCGCGTGGAGCCGGTGAAGGTCATCATGTCGATGCCGGGGTGCACGGACATGGCCTCGCCCACCGAGGGGCCGTCGCCGTTGACCAGGTTGAACACGCCGGCCGGCACGCCCGCTTCGTGCAGGATCTCGGCCACCAGGATGGCGTTCAGCGGCGCGATCTCCGAGGGCTTGAGCACCATGGTGCAGCCCGCCGCCAGGGCCGGTGCCACCTTGCACATGATCTGGTTGATGGGCCAGTTCCAGGGCGTGATCATGCCCACCACGCCCACGGGCTCATGCACGATGCCGGTGGTGCCGCGCACGCTCTCGAACTCGAAGTCCCTGAGCACCTGCAGGGTCTGCTTCAGGTGCCCCGCGCCCACGGTGGCCTGGGCCGCGCGCGACAGCCACAGCGGCGCGCCCATCTCCAGCGAGATGGTCTGCGCCACCTCGTCGATGCGGCGCATGTAGACCGCCAGCACCTTGTCCAGCAGGGCCAGCCGCTCGTCGCGCGTGGTCTGCGAGAAGCCGTCGAACGCGCGGCGTGCGGCGGCCACGGCTGCATCGACATCGGCGGCCGAGCCCATGCTGATGCGGGCCGCCACCTCCTCGGTGGACGGATTGATCACATCCAGCGTGCGCGGCACGGCCGGGGGAACCCATTGGCCGTCGATATAGAACTGCAGGTGCTCTTGCGTGCTCATGAAGCTGTCTCCGTGTCTCGTTGTCATTGGGTGGAAGGGGTGTCGAAGGTGACGCGCTGGTTCACGCGGTAGTGGGGCCAGTAGTCGGCCACAGCATAGTGCTGCGTGCTGCGGTTGTCCCAGATGGCGATGCCGCCCGCGTCCCATTGATGATGCACCATGAACTCCGGCTTCTTCAGCCAGTCCAGCAGGAAGGCGAGCACGCCGCGCGCCTCGTGCCGGTCCACGCCCGTGATGTGGCGCGTGAAATCGGCATTGACGAAGATGCACTTGCGGCCTGAATCGGGGTTGGTGCGCACCACGGGATGCGTCACGGGCTTGAACTGGCGCAGCGCCTCGAACAGCGCCTCCTCGCCCTTGCGGCCCAGGTATTCCCGGAAGCCCGATTCCTCCCAGGTATGGACCGCCTGCAGGCCTTCCAGGTACTGCTGCATGCCGGGCGAGAGCCAGTCATAGGCCTTGCTGGTGCTGGTCCAGCAGGTGTTGCCGCCGGCCGGCGGCGTGGTCACGATCTGGATCACGGTGCCCAGCGGCGGCTGCTGCTTCCAGCTGATGTCGGTGTGCCAGTTGTCTATGGCGGGCGGGCGGTCCTTGTCGGAGATGATCATCTCCACGTCGGGCATGCCGCTCTTGCGCTCGAAGTACGAGCCCTTGGACAGCGGGCCGAACACCTGCGCCAGCGCCACATGCTGCTCGGCCGTGATGGTCTGGGGCCGGAAGAAGATGACCTCGAAGTCGTACAGGGCCTGTCGCAGTTCCGCCTGCACCTCGGGGGACAGGGGCCGGGTCAGGTCCACTCCCTCGATCCAGGCCGCGAAGTTGGGCATGCGCGGCACGGGGCGGATGTGGTGGTAGCGGGCGTCGATGTCGATCAGCTGCATGGGGGCGGCATTGGCCATGGGGTACTCCTTGGAGGAACGGATGGAAGGGGAGGAAGAGGAAGGAAGGTGGAGAGAGAGGGCTGGCGGGCTCACTGCCAGTGCAGCAGCCGCCTCTCGGCCCAGGACATGAAGCGCACCATGCCCACGCCCAGCAGGGCCAGCACCAGCAGCAGCGCCATGACGCCATTGATGTCGAAGGTGGAGCCCAGGTAGGCCAGGGTCTGGCCCAGGCCCTTTTCGCTGGCGATGATCTCGGTGCCCACCACGCCCAGCAGGGCATAGATCAATCCCAGCCGCAGGCCCGAGAAGATCACCGGGACGGCGCCGGGCAGCGTGACCTCGAAGAAGGTGGTGGCGGCGCTGGCGCCCAGCGTGCGGCACAGCGTCACATGGTCCTGGCTGACGCCCCGCATGCCTGCCACCGTGGCCGACAGCACGATGAAGAAGGTCAGCGAGCAGCCCACGGCGATCTTGCTGCCCAGCCCCAGCCCGAACCACAGGATGAACAGGGGCGCCAGCGCGATGCGCGGCATCACGTTCAGCGCGTTGAAGTAGGGCTCCGCAAAGCGCTCGATGGCCGGCCAGCGCACGAAGGCCAGCCCCGTGGCGAAGGCGGCCACGCTGCCCAGCACGAAGGAGCAGGCCACGGCCGCCAGCGTCCAGCCCAGGTCGGACCAGAACCGGGCCGTGCCCGCATGGTTCCAGAGATAGGCGGCCACGCCGCTGGGCTGGCCGAAGAAGGTGGGGTCCAGCCAGCGGCGCGCGGCGGCCCATTCGGCCAGTCCCAGCACGACACAGATGAACAGCGCATGCAGCGCCAGCCATTGCAGACGGTCAGCCTTCATGGTGCACCCATCCCGATTCGAGCTGCGACCACAGGGCCGCATAGAGTTCATGGAAGCGCGGCGACTTCTGCAGGTCGCGGATGGAGCGCGGGCGCGGCAGGTCGATGGCCAGGTCGGCGATGATGCGGCCCGGGCGCGAGGACATCACCACCACGCGGTCGGAGACGGCCACGGCCTCGGCCAGGTCGTGGGTCACGAACAGCACGCTGTGGCGGTGCTGCTGGCACAGGCGCAGCAGCAGGTCCTGCAGCTGCAGCTTGGTCTGCGCGTCCAGGGCGCCGAAGGGCTCGTCCATCAGCAGCAGCTGCGCGTCCAGCGCAAAGGTGCGCGCCAGCGCCGTGCGCTGGCGCATGCCGTGGGACAAGGCCTTGGGCAGGGCCTGCGCATGGTCGGCCAGGCCCACCTCCTGCAGCATGCGCAGTGCGCGCTCCGTGCTGTCGGCCGTGCCGACGCCGCGCACGCGCGCGCCGAAGGCGGCGTTCTCCAGCGCCGTGCACCAGGGCAGCAGGCTGTCGCGCGCCAGCATGTAGCCCACGCGGGAACTGCCCAGGCGCGGTGCCTCGCCCAGCACGCGCAGCGTGCCGGCGCCGGTGTGGGCCACCAGGCCTGCGCAGAGGTTGAGCAGGCTGGTCTTGCCGCAGCCGCTGGGCCCGACCAGCGAGACGAATTCGCCCTCGGCCACCTGCAGCGCAATGTTGTCCAGCACCTGCGTGCGGCCGTCGAAGCTCAGGTGCAGGCCGTCGGCGGCAATGGCCTGCGGCGGCAGTTGCGATCCATTGGAAGTCATGGCGCGCGCCCCCTTCACTGCGCCAGCAGGGGCGCGGTGTCGATCAGCCGGCTGATCTGCCCCGTGCGCTGCAGGTAGCGCGCGGCATGCTGCAGGGCCTTGGGGTCCACCGCAAACTGCATGGAAGGAATGGCGTTGCGCAGCGCCACTTCCAGGATCCGTTCGCCGCCGGTCGTGTTGATGCGGAAGCTGTCCTGCGCGACTTTGAGCAATGCATCGAAATGGGCCGGTTCGCGGGCATAGTCGGCCGCCTCGTTCATGGCGCGGCGCAAGCCCTCCACGGCCGGGGCGTTCTTGCGCAGGAAGTCGGCGCGCACCACCTGCAGCACGCCGGCGCCGTTGGTGTCCAACACCTCGGCGGGACCCTGGCCCCTGCGCGGATCGACCACGATGCGGCAGGCTTGGCTGACCTCGCAAAAGCCGTCCATGGGCGAGAACAGCATCAGGCCATCGACCTGCCTTTGCGCAATCGCCGGAAAGGCGGTGTTGGGCGAGCCCACGGCGACGATGGTGACGTCGTCCGCCTTCATGCCCGCACCCTGCAGCAGGCTCACGAGCTGGAACTCGGCCGCGCTGCCACGTGCCGTCACGCCGATGCGCCGGCCCTTGAAGTCCTGCATCACGGCGGGATAGCCCTGGCCGGCATGCGGGGTGGGCAGGGCCGACGAGGCCATGAGGAAGAACGTCGGCGCGCTGGCGCCGCTGCCGATCACCTTGAGGTCGGCGCCCTTGTTGACCGCCTGAAGCAGCACCTCGGGCGGCGTAAACGCCACTTCGAGGTCACCGGCCAGCAAGGTCTGCAGCGCCAGCGGCGCCTGCGGGATGGGGCGCAGTTCGCAGCGTATGCCGTGCTTCTCGCACAGTCCCCGCGCGTTGGCCACGCGCACCAGGAAATTGCCGATGCCGGGGTAGTCCTGGATGCGCAGCGTGGGCGTCTGTGCCAGGGCTGCCTGGGTCGAGAGCAGGGCGAACACGAAGGCGGATACCAGGGCGAGCGTGGTGCGGATCATGGGGCGGGCTCCATACGTGTGGGTATGGGGCCGATTACAAGGACGGTGCTATGCGCCAATTGCCGCGAAAGGGACAATGATCGGGTGAACACCAAGCTCGGTTCCCCCAACACCTCTTTGGCGCAGGCGCGCAGCGAGCGCTATCGCGTGGACCTGCTGGCCGAATTGCCGGCCGCATCGGCACGCGGGCTGCGGGCCATAGGCTCCAGGCGCCGCTACCGCGATGGACAGTTCGTGCAAAAGCGCGGCGATGCGGCCGACCATGCGCTGGTGCTGCTGTCAGGGCGCTTTCGTGTCGTGGCCTTCACCGTGGGCGGCACCGAGCGCATGACGCGCTGGCTGGAGGCCGGGGAGATCACCGGCATCAGCTCGGTGCTGGGCAATGCGCCCGTGCCCGTGGACCTGGTGGCCGATGGTGATGTCGAGGTGCTGGTCCTGCCGCGCCAGCCGCTGCTGGACTTCCTGGAGCGCGATGCGCCCGCATGCCTGGCTGTGGCGCGCCTGCTGAGCCTGCGCGTGAACGGGCTGCTGGACACGATCTTCATCAGTTCGGAGGACACGCTGCATGCCCGGGTCTGGGCCACCTTGCAGGTGCTGGCGGCAGAGAACGGCCAGCCCCTGCCCGGCGGCCGCACCCTGCTGCGCATATCGCAGGGTGATCTGTCGCATGTGGTGGGCGCCTCGCGCCAGCGCGTGAACGAGGAGTTGCGCAAGCTGCAGGCGGGCGGCAGCGTGCGTCTGGGCTATCGGTGGATCGAGGTGCTGGGCTGAGACAGCTGCAGGCTCAGGTCCCGCCCACGTAGGGATTGCTCTTGCGCTCGCGGCCGAAGCTGCTTTCGGGGCCGTGGCCCGGGATGAACACGGTCTGGTCGCCCATGGGCCACAGGCGCTGGACGATGCTGTCGATCAGCTGCTGGTGGTTGCCCTGGGGAAAGTCGGTGCGGCCGATGCTGCCCGCGAACAGCACGTCGCCCACGAAGGCGCGGTCGATCTGCGGCGCATGGAACACCACGTGGCCGGGCGTATGGCCGGGGCAGTGGCGCACCTGCAGCGTCTCCTGGCCGATGCTCACCGTGTCGCCATCGTGCAGCCAGCGCGTGGGCGTGAAGGGGTCCGAATGCGGGAAGCCGAACATGGCGCCCTGCTGGGGCAGGGCATCGATCCAGAACTGGTCTCCGGGATGGGGGCCGATGATGGGCAGCTGCTGTGCATCGGCCAGCTCGCGCGTGCCGCCCGCGTGGTCTATGTGGGCGTGCGTGAGCCAGATGGCCTTGAGCGCCAGGCCCAGGCGCTCTATCTCCCAGCCGATCTGCTCCAGGTCGCCGCCCGGGTCGATGACGGCGGCTTCCATGGTCTGGTCGCACCAGACCAGCGAGCAGTTCTGCTGGAAGGCGGTGACGGGGATGGTGTGGTACTGGAGCATGGGCGGCGTGGGTGCTTCTGGCGAAAGCGCCCATTATTCCCGCTCCTTCCCCTGATGGCAGCGCAGGGCCTCCCCCGCTTGCGCCGTCAGTTGGTCGGCTGGCCGCATTGCCCGCAGAACCGCGCGCCGGCCGGATGGCTGGCGTTGCAGCTCCTGCAGGCCTGCGGCAGCACCGCGCCGCCGCACTGCGGGCAAAAGCGCGAGCTGGAGGCAATCGATGCATGGCAGCCGGGGCAGACCGCCGCCACGGCCGCAGGCGGGTATGCGCCGCCGGCGTGATGCCCGCCGATATTGCCGCCGTGATGGTCGCCGTGATGGCCGCCGCGCGCGTGTTGTCCGAACAGTCTTTGCAAGAGTCCCATGGTGCCTTCCTTCGCACTGCGCGGCTGCGCCGCTGCAGTCGCTCAAAGGTGCATTGGGACACGGCAGCGGTGCGCCGGGTCGTGGATGGCGATCATTTAATGTGGCTGTCATTTCGCGGCAATCCGACGTCTTGTGACGGACAGGCGACATCCTCGCGGGCAGACCCCGTGGCTGCCGCCACGCGGCCGTGATACAAGCTAGCCGTGCCGCCAAGCCAGCCTGCCGTCATGCAGGCGCGCAAGGATTTTTTCGAGGATGGGCCGGGCCGCCGCCTGCGCAATGCAGCGCAGGGCGGGTACCGGCATCACGCGAGGGAGAACCGGTATGTTGATTGGCGTGCCTGCCGAGACCATGGCAGGAGAAACCCGGGTGGCCGCGACCCCCGAGACCGTCAAGAAGCTGCGTGCGCAAGGCCATGTGCTGCGCGTGCAGTCGGGAGCGGGAGTGGCGGCCAGCGTGCCCGATGCCTTGTTCGAGGCAGCGGGCGCCGAGATCGTCGATGCGGCAGGCGCCCTGGGCGCCGATCTTGTGCTCAAGGTGCGCATTCCTTCGGAGGATGAGCTGCCCCTGGTCCGCAAGGGCGCAACGCTGGTCGGCATGCTGGACCCCTTCCAGCCCGCAGGCCTGCAGCGCCTGGCCGATGCGGGCATCACGGCCTATGCGCTGGAGGCGGCTCCGCGCACCACGCGTGCGCAGAGCATGGACGTGCTGTCCAGCCAGGCCAATATCGCCGGCTACAAGGCCGTGATGATCGCGGCCAACCAGTACCAGCGCTTCTTTCCCATGCTGATGACGGCGGCCGGCACGGTGAAGGCCGCGCGCGTCGTGGTGCTGGGCGTGGGCGTGGCCGGCCTGCAGGCCATTGCCACGGCCAAGCGCCTGGGCGCCGTGATCGAGGCCAGCGATGTGCGGCCCAGCGTGCGCGAGCAGGTCGAGTCGCTGGGCGCGAAGTTCATCGACGTGCCCTACGAGACGGCCGAGGAAAAGGAGGCCGCCGAAGGCGTGGGGGGCTACGCCCGCCCCATGCCGCAAAGCTGGCTGGACCGGCAAAAGGCCGAGGTCGCCAAGCGCGTGGCCCAGGCCGACGTGGTCATCACCACGGCGCTGATCCCGGGCCGGCCCGCGCCCGTGCTGGTCACGGCCGAGATGGTGCAGGCCATGAAGCCAGGCGCCGTCATCGTGGACCTGGCGGCCGAGCGCGGCGGCAACTGCCCGCTGACCCAGGCCGGCATGACCGTGGTCACGCATGGCGTGACCATCGTGGGCCTGACCAACCTGGCGGCGCTGGTGGCGGCCGATGCCTCGGCCCTGTATGCACGCAATGTGCTCGATTTTCTCAAGCTCATCATCAACAAGGATGGCGCCCTGCATGTGGACATGGAGGACGACATCGTGGCCGCGTGCCTGATGGCCCATGAAGGCCAACTCGCAGCACAGCGGAGGAAATGACATGGAAGCCGTATCCCCCACCATCATCCATCTCATCATCTTCGTGCTGGCCATCTACGTGGGCTACCACGTGGTGTGGACCGTCACCCCCGCGCTGCACACGCCGCTGATGGCAGTGACCAATGCCATCTCGGCCATCGTCATCGTCGGCGCCATGCTGGCGGCGGCGCTCACGGAAACGGGCCTGGGCAAGACCATGGGCGTGCTGGCCGTGGCGCTGGCCGCGGTCAACGTGTTCGGCGGCTTCCTGGTCACGCGGCGCATGCTGGAGATGTTCCGCAAGAAAGAGCGCAAGAGCGCTCCGGCCAAGGACGGCAAGGATGCCAAGGCGGAGGGCCAGTCATGAGCATGAACCTCGTCACGTTGCTCTACCTGGTGGCCAGCGTCTGCTTCATCCAGGCGCTCAAGGGGCTGTCGCATCCCACCACGTCCATACGGGGCAACCTGTTCGGCATGGCCGGCATGGTGATCGCCGTGCTGACCACGGCGGCGCTCATCGTGCAGCTGGCCGGCGGCAATGCATTGGGGCTGGGCTGGGTGCTGCTGGGCCTGCTGGTCGGCGGCACGGCCGGTGCCGTCATGGCCCAGCGCGTGGAGATGACCAAGATGCCCGAGCTGGTGGCCTTCATGCACAGCATGATCGGCCTGGCGGCGGTGTTCATCGCCGTGGCCGCCGTGGCCGAGCCCTGGGCCTTTGCCATCACGGCCAAGGGCGGCGCCATCCCGGGCGGCAACCGCGTGGAGCTGGCGCTGGGCGCCTTCATCGGCGCCGTGACCTTCACGGGCTCGGTGATCGCCTTCGGCAAGCTCAGCGGCAAGTACAAGTTCCGCCTGTTCCAGGGCGCGCCCGTGCAGTTCAAGGGCCAGCATGCGCTCAACGCCGTGCTGGGGCTGGCAGCAGCCTTCTTCGCCTTCGGCTTCTGGCACAGCCAAAGCTGGATGGACATCGTGCTGGTCATCGCCCTGGGCCTGCTGCTGGGCGTGCTGCTGATCATTCCCATCGGCGGCGCGGACATGCCGGTGGTCGTGTCCATGCTCAACAGCTACTCGGGCTGGGCGGCGGCGGGCATCGGCTTCTCGCTGAACAACAGCATGCTGATCATTGCGGGTTCGCTGGTGGGCAGCTCGGGCGCCATCCTGAGCTACATCATGTGCAAGGCCATGAACCGCTCGTTCTTCAGCGTGATCCTGGGCGGCTTCGGCGGCGAGGCCACCAGCGCGGCCGCAGGCTCCCAGCAGCAGCGCAACGTGAAAAGCGGCAGCGCCGACGATGCGGCCTTCGTCCTGGGCAATGCCGAGACCGTGGTCATCGTGCCCGGCTACGGCCTGGCCGTGGCGCGTGCCCAGCACGCGGTCAAGGAGCTGGCCGACAAGCTCACCGAACGGGGCGTGACCGTGAAGTACGCCATCCACCCGGTGGCCGGCCGCATGCCCGGCCACATGAACGTGCTGCTGGCCGAGGCCGAGGTCCCCTACGACCAGGTCTTCGAGATGGAGGACATCAACAGCGAGTTCGGCCAGGCCGACGTGGCCATCATCCTGGGCGCCAACGACGTGGTGAACCCCGCCGCGCACGTCAAGGGCAGCCCCATCTACGGCATGCCCATCCTGGAGGCCTACAAGGCCAAGACGGTGATCGTCAACAAGCGCTCCATGGCGGCCGGCTATGCGGGCCTGGACAACGAGCTGTTCTACATGGACAAGACCATGATGGTCTTCGGCGATGCCAAGAAGGTGGTGGAGGATATGGGCAAGGCGCTGGAGTGAGGCGTGCGCCCGGGCTGAAGTCCGAGGAGGGCAGGGCCCAAGCCCTGGCCTCCTTGAAAACGATCTTGGGTCAGCCCCCGGACCGGGTCAGCAATTCGTCCAGCGCATCGGCGATGGCTTGGCCTTCATGCTCCAGTGAGGCCACCACTTCACCCAATTGATCCAGGGCGACTGAAACCATGTCCAGGGCATGCAGGACGACCGGCACGCCTTCAATGACAAACACGGGATTCATCCTCGCACCCACGGTTGGAGTGCCGCGCGGCAGCAGATTCTGCCGAACCAGTGGAACCACGACGCGACGGCGGTAGCGGTCAAACAGCGAGGACTGGACCACGACGACGTAGGGAATCGAGTCGCGCAAGGCTCCCTTGTTGCGATGAACGTCGAATTGCGCCACTAGAGCGTCGAGTGCTCGTCTGCGAACGAACCCACCGCGATGTTGACCGCGTTCCAGTCGCTGGCGCAGGCGTCGGCAAGCCGTTGGCGCTCACGCTGTGCGCCCTCCTGCCTGGCAACGTATTCGGCCAGCAGGGATTCCATGGTGGCCGAGAGATTGTCGGTATAGGCCTTGGCCTGCGTCACCAGATCTGCATTGATCGTGAGATGGATTGGCCGCTTGGCGCTGGAGACAGCAATGGATTTCATCTCGGAACCCTCAGATAAAGATCATGCGCACAGTGTCTGTATGAGAGCGCGACGAGTCAAACCGCCGCGACCCAAGGCCCTGCTTGAACGTCTCACAGCTTCATGTCGTAGCCGATGGTCACCGGCGCATGGTCCGAGAACTTCACATCCTTGTAGATGTTCTCGGTGCGGGCCAGCGCGGCGGTAGCGGGGGTGGCCAGGTGGTAGTCCAGGCGCCATCCCACGTTGTTGGCGTAGGCCTGGCCGCGGTTGCTCCACCATGTGTAGCAGGTGTCGGTGGTGTCGGGCTGGAGCAGGCGATAAACGTCCACCAGGCCGCCAGTCGGCTCAGTTTTGTTCAACAATTTTGTCATCCACTCGCGTTCCTCGGGCGTGAAACCGCTGTTTTTCTGGTTGCTGCGCCAGTTCTTGAGGTCGATCTGCTGGTGGGCGATGTTGATGTCGCCGCAGAGGATGAACTCGCGTTCGCCCTTCATGCGCATCAGGTGGGCGTGCATTTCGTCCAGGAAGCGGAACTTGGCCGTCTGGCGCAGTTCGCCGGAGCTGCCGCTGGGAAAGTAGGCGCTGATGATGGACAGCTTGCGCGATGGCGTGTCGAAGCGCGCCTCCACGTAGCGGCCCTCGGCGTCGAATTCGTGCGAGCCGAAGCCGACCACGACGTCGCTGGGCTCGTGGCGGCTGTAGACGCCCACGCCCGAGTAGCCCTTTTTCTCGGCGTAGTGGAAGTGGCCGCGCAGGCCGGCCAGCAGCTCGAAGCGTCCGGTCATGTCGGCGGCCTGGGCCTTGATTTCCTGCACGCAAATACAATCCGGCGCAGTGGCCTCGATCCAGGCTTCGACGCCCTTGGTCGAGGCCGAGCGGATGCCGTTGAGGTTGAGGCTGGTCAATTTGAACAAGGATGAATCCATGGTGGTGAGTAATCTGCAGGCCGATGACGCAGGCCGTCTGGCGCAGGAATTTGTGCAATTCGCCGTTGACGCAGGGGTGCTGCGTTTCGGCGAGTTCAAGACCAAGGCCGGGCGCATGAGCCCGTACTTCTTCAATGCCGGCCTGTTCGATGACGGCGGCAAGATGGGCCGTCTCGCCGAATTCTATGCAAAAGCCATTGCGGCCAGCGGCATCGAGTTCGACATGATCTTCGGCCCGGCCTACAAGGGCATCCCGCTGGCGGCCACCGTGGCGGTGGAGCTGGCCCGCATGGGCATCAACAAGCCCTTTGCGTACAACCGCAAGGAAGCCAAGGACCACGGCGAGGGCGGCACCCTGGTGGGCGCGCCCCTCAAGGGCCGCGTGCTGATCGTGGACGACGTGATGAGCGCCGGCACGGCCGCGCGCGAGTCCATCGCCATCATCCGCGCCGCCGGTGCCACGCCGCATGCCGTGGCCATCGCGCTGGACCGCCAGGAAATGGCCACGGAAAATGGCCAGGACGTGCCCCACAGCGCCGTGCAGTACGTGCGCAACCAGCTGGGCATGCAGGTCTGCACTATTGCAAAACTGGCAGACTTATTGCTTTATCTTGAGATTCAAGGTGGCAGCGCAGGCAGCGGCCACCATGAGCGCGTGCTGGCCTACCGCCAGCGTTATGGAGTCAACGACAAGGGGTGAGCGGTTGATGAAGCGGGCGATGCATGCACGATCCTTGCTGTGTGCCATGGGCTTGGCCACGCTGGGCTGCGCCGTGCTCGCCCAGGATGTGCCCCTGGGGCCGGGCATCTATTCATGCACCGACGCCCGTGGCCGCCGCCTGACGGCCGACCGCCCGATTGCCGAATGCGTGGACCGCGACCAGCGCGTGCTGGGCAACTCCGGCGTGGAGCTGCGCCGCGTGGGCCCCACGCTGACCGACAACGAACGCGCCGAGCTGGACGCCCAGCGCCGCCGCGACCAGGCAGAGCAGCGCCGCATGCGCGAGGAGCGCTCGCGCGACAAGGCGTTGATCACGCGCTACCCCAACCAGGCCGCCCACGATGCCGAGCGTGCCGAGGCCATCTCCCAGGTCGATCAGGTCATCTCCGTGGCGCGCCAGCGCCAGCAGGAACTGCAGACGCGGCGCACGGCCCTGAATGCCGAGATGGAGTTCTACAGGAAAGACCCCGCCAAGGCGCCGGCATCGCTGCGCCGCCAGCTCGACGAGAACACGGCCTCGCAGGAGGAGCAGCAGCGCTTCGTCCAGCAGCAGGACCAGGAAAAGCGCCGCATCCAGGAGCGCTTCGATGCCGAGCTGCAGCAGCTGCGCCAGCTGTGGGCTGCGAGCGCACGCCGCTGAGGCAGGCCCAACGCCGCGCCCGCCGCCGCGTTCTTTCTCCTTCCTGCCCCTCCTTTCCTTCCTCCTTCTCGTTGCACGCTTGCTGAGTCGAATTCGTCCTGCATGCGGCGCCCGCATGCAGGGCTAGGCTTTGCGCATCGAGTCTGCGGGCTGACATCAAGGGAGGCAGCATGACGGTGTGGCGTTGGTTGATGGCCTTGCTGCTGTGGGCAGCCGGGGCCTGGCTGTCCTGGGGCGGCGCCCAGCTCCTGCTGGCCGGCGGCAGCGGCTACTACGTGATCGCCGGCCTGCTGCTGCTGGTGGTGGGGTGGGGCGTGGCGCGCCGTTCGGCCATGGCGCTGTGGCTGTTTGCGCTGTGGCTGCTGGGCACCGCGCTGTGGGCGGTCTGGGAGATAGGGCTGGACTGGTGGCCGCTGGCGGGGCGCCTGGGGCTGCCCTGGTTGATGGGCCTCCTGCTGGTGCTGCCCTGGTCGGTGCGTGCGCTGCGCCATGAGCCCGACATGGGCCAGAACCGGGGTCTGGCCCCGGCCCATGCGGCGCTGGCGCTGGTGGTGCTGGGCACGGCCATTCTTGCGGGCCTGTCCTTCGGCCGTCAGCGCGATGCCCATGAAACCCAGGGCCAGTTTGCGGGCGCGGCCGCCGCCGCGTCGGACCTGCCGGCCGACGGCCAGGTCACGGCCGTGCAGAACATGTCCATGGTGGCCTCCGATGCCGGCGGCCTGCGCAGCCCGCCGGTGCTGCAGGGCGATGCCACCGATGCCGTGCCCGATGGTGAATGGCATGCCTATGGCCGCACCGGAGCGGGCCAGCGCTATTCGCCGCTGCGCCAGATCGGCCCGCACAACGTGCGGCTGCTGCAATTGGCCTGGGAGTTCCGCACGGGCGATGTGCGCGGCAAGCCCGGCGATCCCGAAGAAACCACGTTCGAGGTCACGCCGCTGAAGATCGGCGAGCGCCTGTTCCTGTGCACGCCCCACCAGTCGGTGATTGCGCTCGATGCCACCACGGGCAAGCAGCTGTGGCGGCGCGACCTGCCCATGCCCAAGGGGCTGGCGCTGCAGCACCTGACCTGCCGGGGCCTGTCCTACCAGTCGGCGCAGGCGGCCGCGCAGTTCGATGCGGCGGCAGGGCAGACGCATTCGGCGGTGGCGCCGGCTGCAAGGAAGGCCGGCGCACAGGCGGCACAGGCGGTACAGGCGGTACAGGCTGATCCGGCTTCCTCGGTCTCCCCGGCCCCTTCCTCCGATGATGGCCGCTGTACCGCCAAGCTGTTCATGGCCACGGCCGACGGCAAGGTGGTCGCCCTCAATCCCGCCGACGGCCAGACCTGCGGCAACGTGGCGGGCGGCCAGGGCCAGATCGATCTCTGGCAGGGCATGCCCGAGCGCAAGCCGGGCTCGTACTACTCGACCTCGCCGGTGGTGGTGGCGCGCGACCGCATCATCGTGGGCGGCACGGTGCTGGACAACCATTCCACGCGCGAGCCCTCGGGCGTGATCCGCGCCTTCGACATCCGCTCGGGCGCGCTGCTGTGGGCCTGGGACCCGGGCCGGCCAGGCAACAGCACGCCGCTGCCCCCGGGGCAGACCTATGTGCCCAGCTCGCCCAACAGCTGGTCCATCTCCAGCGTGGACGAGACGCTGGGCCTCGTCTTCGTGCCCATGGGCAATGCGCCGCCCGACCAATGGGGCGGGCGGCGCAGCGCCGAGGCCGAGCAGTATTCGTCCTCCGTGGTAGCGCTGGACATCGCCACGGGCGCCGTGCGCTGGGTGTTCCAGACCGTGCACCACGATCTCTGGGACTACGACGTACCCTCGCAGCCCAGCCTGATCGACCTGGAGATCGGCGGCCACAGCGTGCCCGCCCTGGTGCAGCCCACCAAGCAGGGCGAGCTGTTCGTGCTGGACCGGCGCACGGGCCAGCCGCTGCTACCCGTTACCGAGGTGGCTGCGCCGCAGGGCTCGGCACGCGGCGACCGCACGGCGCCCACGCAGCCGCATTCGCAGCTGAGCTTCAATCCCCCGGCCCTGACCGAACGCGACATGTGGGGTGCCACGCCCTTCGAGCAGCTGTGGTGCCGGCTGGCCTTCCACCGGCTGCGCTACGAGGGGCGCTTCACGCCGCCCTCGGAGCAGGGCTCGCTGATCTATCCGGGCAACTTCGGCGTCTTCAACTGGGGTGGCGTGGCCGTGGATCCGCGCCGGCAGGTGGTGTTTGCCACGCCCACGCGGCTGGCCTTCGTCTCCACCCTGGTGCCGCGTGCGGACGATACCTCGCTGCTGGTGCAGGATGGCGGCCCGCCCAAGGACGGCCTGCCCGCGCTCAACGAAAATTTCGGCGCACCGTTTGCGGTGCGGCTCAAGCCCTTTGTCTCGCCGCTGGGCATTCCCTGCCAGGCGCCGCCCTGGGGCTTTGTGGCGGGCGCCGACCTGCGCACGGGCCAGATCGTCTGGCAGCGCCGCAACGGCACGCCGCGCGACCTGAGCCCGCTGCCGCTGGGCTTTCGCATGGGCGTGCCCGGCATTGGCGGCCCGGTGGTGACCGCTGGCGGCGTGGCCTTCTACTCGGGGGCACTGGACAACTATGTACGCGCCTACGACGTGGACAGCGGCCGCCAGCTCTGGCAGGACCGCCTGCCCGCAGGCGGCCAGGCCACGCCCATGACCTACCTGGGCACGGACCAGCGCCAGTACCTGGTGGTGGTGGCGGGTGGCCATGGTTCGACCGGCACCAAGGCTGGCGACAGCGTGCGTGCCTATGTGCTGCCCAAGGAGGTGGCGGCGCCCTGAGCGCTCAGCGCCGTGGGGGTCTGCGCCGGCTCATGCCGATCCGGCCCGGCCCAGCATGCGCAGCACGCGCGTGACCAGCAGCGCGGCCACCCAGGCCAGTCCGCCGATCAGCAGCGGCAGACGCAGCAGCGCGCCTTGCTGGGCGAACAGCATCAGCGCGTCGGCCTTCCACAGCACGGCATAGCCCGTGTACAGGCCGTAGGCCAGCCAGGCCAGGGCGCCCAGGGCGAACAGGGCCGCCATGCGCCGGGCGCTGCGGCCATCGCGCGAATCCGCGGGCAGGGCGCGCGTGCCGTGCCAGACCCAGCCGATGGAGGCGAGCACCAGCAAGGCACTGGCTGCCACGGACAGCTGCAGCCAGGTATGGGGGGAGAGTGAGGACATCAAAAGAAAACCGCGCGCCGGCAAAGTGCCGGCCGCAGCGAGTGTAGCGGCGCAGTGCCCTGCGTGGTTTCGGTGCTCAGGCCGGTTGCCAGACGGTGGCGCCGTGGCCCTGGCCGCCGCTGCCGGGGACGGAATGGATGCCCAGCACGGCTGCATGGCGCTGCAGCAGGGCGTCGAACTGCTCGATGCTTTCCGCCGTGGCCGGGGCGTCGTCGTATTCGCTGGCCACCTGGTCCGTGGTGAAGGAGCTGGCGCCGAACTTCTGGACGATGTTGCGCAGCTTGTCGAGGTTGGGGCTGGAGGATGGTGTCATGGCAACTCCTTGGGGTCATGGACGCCTGCTGCGCCGCAGGCCTGTGGGCCAGTGTAGCCCCGGGGCCTGGAGCGGCCATCCGGGGCATCCCCGCAAAGCGGCGTAGGACTTGGAACCCGCCGTCAGCCGCCCGTGGCCACGGGGCCGGCGCTCAGCACTTCGGCCAGCGGCTTGCGCGGCGTGGGCACCTCGCGCTCGCGCAGATCGTCGGGCAGGGTGGCCGCATCGCCGCGCCAGCCCACGGCGATCACCACCTCGGGCTCCAGGTGCTCGGGCAGGCGCAGCACCTCGCGTGCGGCCTCGGCCGAGAAGCCGCCCATGGCGTGCGTGGCCAGGCCCATGGCGTGGGCCTCCAGCGCCAGGTAGCCCCAGGCGCAGCCCGCGTCGAAGCTGTGCTTGCCGGGCGAGGCCTGGCGGTCGGACATCAGCACGATCAGCGCGCCCGCCTCCAGGCACCAGCGGCGGTTGAACTCGTTGGGGATGGTGCTGAAGGCCTGCCAGTTCGCATCGCCGCGCAGCGCATAGGCAAAGTGCCAGGGCTGCTTGTTGCTGGCCGAAGGCGCCCAGCGCGCGGCGTCGGCCAGCTGCTCGACCTGGGCCTGGCTCAGTGCCTCGGGCCTGAAGGCGCGCGGCGACATGCGGCCCAGGAACTGCGGATGGATGGGGGTGGTGGTGTTGCGTGTCATGCGGATAGGCGGCAAGCAGAAAGGAAAGCGGCAACGATAGCGCAAGGCCTCAGGGCTGGCGCGGTGCCTGGCCATGCTGCTGGCTGATCACGCGCAGGTGGCGCTCCATGCGGATGAAGACCAGCACCATCACCACCAGCACGAGGAATGACATCAGCATGCTCCAGAAGGCCGTCTCCACGGCGCCGAAGCGTTCCTTCCAGGAGCTGCTGCCGTGGCTGTCCTCGCCGCGCAGCGCGCGCGCCGCATTGTCCAGGGACAGCGTGTAGTTCAGCAGCACCGTGGACAGGATCTGCTGGGCCGTCTGCGCCTGCAGCCGCGGCTCCAGCGCGGCATTGCCGAAGACCTGCTCCAGCGCGGCGGGCAGGCCCTGCACATAGGCCGCATAGGCGCCCTTGCCGTGTTCCAGCTCGGCGGCCTGGGCACGCTCGTGGATGGCGGCGGCGGTATCCACGGGATCGACCATCCAGCTGTCTTCCTCGTCGGCGGAGGCGGCTGCGGCAGCCGCTGCATCGGCCGCCGCTGCGTCGGCCGCCGCATCCACGGCACCGGCATCGCCTTCGCGCTGGCCGCGCTCCTGGATGTGGCGCTGCACATCGGCCTCGGACGGCAGGGCGTCGCCTTGCAGCAGCGGGTGCAGCGGTGCCAGGCCCCGGGCCTGGTGGTCCCGCTCTGTGCGCTCGCGCCGCGCAGGATCCTTGTTCACGAAGGCGCGCACCAGGGCGTCGGCCTTCTGGAAGGCGGGGCGCAGCGCCGGATCGGCCAGGCGCTTTTCCATGGCGGGTTCGCCGCCGCCCGCGCCCAGATCGCGGCTGGTTTCGTCCACGACGAACTGCAGGTCGGGCCTGGCGTCCTTCCAGTTCAATTCCTGGGCCACGGCCTGGGGCGCCTCGGCCTTGCCGGGCCTGAAGCTCTCCCAGGTCCACAGTGCCATGCCCACCAGCACGAGCAGGGAGAACACCAGCAGCACCACGCGCACCACCTGCACCAGCAGGTCCTCGATCCTGCGCAGCATGTTTGTAATCATCGGATTCCTCGGTTGGTTCGTAAATCAAGGGCGCGTCCGGCCCGCCTGCAGGCCTGTTCTGTTGCTATTGATTTGAAAGCGCCGGACGCAGACGCGCGAATTCTAGGAAGGCTGCCGCGCACGGGCGCACCGGTTCTCAATGTTTTACATTTCGCGCCAAAGTCGAAGTGTGCATGTGCTCCCGTGGCATGCACCGTCCTGCAATGGGTGTCTGCCGGATGGTGGGATGTTCATGGCCGCAGGGCGCATGGTTCTCCCGCTTGCGGGCGCGCTGGCTTTGGGCCTACCGGCTGTAGCGGCTTCCCGAATCCGCTGTAATGCTCGCTTTGATTTCTGACTGACTAGAGAGGGCTCGCCCATGACCAAAACGTCGCTGGATAAATCGAAGATCAAGTTCCTGCTGCTCGAAGGCATCCATCCTTCCGCACTCGAAGTGCTGCGCAACGCGGGCTACACCAATGTGGAGACCGTGACGGGCGCGCTGGAAGGCGAGGAGCTCAAGCGCAAGATCGCCGACGTGCACTTCGTCGGCATCCGTTCGCGCACGCAGCTGACGGCCGACGTGTTCGCCGCCGCGCAAAAGCTCGTGGCCGTGGGCTGCTTTTGCATCGGCACCAACCAGGTGGACCTGGACGCGGCGCGCGAGCGTGGCGTGGTGGTCTTCAACGCGCCTTACTCCAACACGCGCTCGGTGGCCGAGCTGGTGCTGGCCGAAGCCATCCTGCTGCTGCGCGGCGTGCCCGCCAAGAACGCCTCCGCCCACCGCGGCGGCTGGCTCAAGAGCGCCGAGAACTCCTACGAAATCCGCGGCAAGACGCTGGGCATCGTGGGCTACGGCTCCATCGGCACCCAGCTGTCGGTGATGGCCGAGTCGGTGGGCATGCAGGTGCTCTTCCATGACGTGTCCACCAAGCTGCCGCTGGGCAATGCGCGCCAGGCCGCATCGCTGGCCGATCTGCTGGCCAGCAGCGACATCGTCACCCTGCACGTGCCCGAGCTGCCCTCCACCCAGTGGATGATCGGCGCCAAGGAAATCGCGGCCATGAAGCCCGGCGCCATCCTGATCAATGCCTCGCGTGGCACCGTGGTGGAAATCGAGCCGCTGGCCGAGGCCCTGAAGGCCGGCAAGCTGCTGGGCGCCGCCATCGACGTGTTCCCCACCGAGCCGCGCAGCAACAAGGATGAATTCGTCTCGCCCCTGCGCGGCCTGGACAACGTCATCCTGACCCCGCACGTGGGCGGCTCCACCATGGAGGCCCAGGCCAACATCGGCCTGGAAGTGGCCGAGAAGCTGGTCAAGTACAGCGACAACGGCACCACCACCTCGGCGGTGAACTTCCCCGAAGTGGCCCTGCCCGCCCACCCCGGCCAGAACCGCATCCTGCACGTGCACCACAACCAGCCCGGCGTGCTGTCGGCCATCAACCAGGTGTTTGCCGAGAACGGCATCAACATTGCCGGCCAGTACCTGCGCACCGACGAGAAGGTGGGCTATGTGGTGATCGACCTGGCAGCCCAGTCCTCGGGCCTGGCGGTCGAGAAACTGACCCAGGTTCCCGGCACCATCCGCTGCCGCGTGCTGTTCTGATGGTCAGGTTTCAGGATGCTGCGCTTGGGCGCACTTCCTGAAACTGGCGCATTGCCGGCTCGCCCTATCTGCCCGGCTGCAGCAGAAGCCGCATCAGGTCCGTGCGCGTGATCAGGCCGGTCAGCCGGCCTTCGCGCATCACGGGAATGCAGGGCACGCTGTGCCGGGCCAGGGCGTTGAGCAACTGGCCCACGGGCGTGTCTTCGTCCACGCTGAGTTCAGGCGCATGAACCAGCTGGGGCAGCTCCGACAGGCGGGGCACGGCCCGGCTCTTGCCAGGCAGGCGCTGGCCCAGCCAGTTCAACAAAGAAGGCTTTGCCGCAGATTCGGCCGGGCGCACGGGACTCATCCACAGCCACTCGTACAGCTCGGCACGGGAGACCGTGCCGGCCAGGCCGCCATCGGCGTCCAGCACCGGCAGGCTCTTGGCCGGGTGCGCGCGAAAGCGTGCGTCCACGGCGTGCACGTCGTCGTCCATGGAGCAGCTCACGGGATCGCGCGTCATCAGCTGGGCGCAGCGCACGCCGCCCAGCCGGTGCTCGATGGCGGTTTCCTCGGCGGCGGCCAGCAGCTCGGCCAGGTCATCGGCTTCCAGGTTGTTTTCCTGGCCGAAGCGCAGCAGCAGCCCCTCCAGATCGGCATGGGACAGGCCCAGGCGCGAGGCATGGCGGTGGGCCGCATCGGCGGGCGCGGCCTTGGGCGCCGTGTCGGCATGGTGGGGATAGCGCCGGCCCGTGGCGCGGTGGAGCGCCGTGGCCGCCAGGACCAGCGCCAGCGTCAGCGCGCCCACGGGCACGAAGGGCAGCATCCAGCCGGCGGCCAGCGAGGCCTTGGCGTTGAGCACCGTCAGCAGGGCCATGGCGCCACCCGGCGGGTGCAGCGAGCGCGTCAGCAGCATGCAGCCTATGGCGCCACCCACGGCCAGCGCAGGGGCCAGCTGGGGAGGGCTCCACTGCAGTACGAACAGGGCCCAGAGCGCAGACACCGTATTGCCCACCACGCAGGACCAGGGCTGGGCCAGCGGGCTGGTGGGCACGGCGAACAGCAGCACGGCCGTGGCGCCCAGCGGCGCGAACAGGCGCAGGGGAAGATCCCAGGTGCCCGCATGCGCCAGCCAGACCAGGGCCGTGGCCAGCCCCATGCCCACGATGGAGCCCATGGCCACGCGCCACATGTCCGCAGGCGCGGGGCGCGGCACCACCGGCCCCCATGCTTTTCTGTTCCAGCCCATGGCCTTGTTGTCTTGTTGTCTTTGCCTGCGCGGCCCTGGGGCAGGGCTGCAAAAGCGCGTCATTTTAGGAAGGGACGCCGCTCTTGCTGGCAGCATGGGCTTTGCACCCTTTCGGTGCAGCGCGCCTGCCGGCTCAGTCCACCACGGACTGGTACACGCCCTCGCGCATCACCCAGCGGTAGGGAATGCGCTGAGCCATGGACTGCATCATGAGGATGGCGAACAGGTCCTCCTGCGGATCGATCCAGAAGAAGGTGCCGTAGATGCCGCTCCATGAAAAGTCGCCCACGCTGCCCGGCAGCGGGTTGAGGCCCGGCGCCGTGCGCACCGCAAAGCCCAGGCCGAAGCCCTGGCCCACGTCGGGCGAGGGCAGCTGGGCGCCGAAATACGCCATGTCCGGTCCCATGCGCACGCTGGCGGGCAGGTGGTTGGAGGTCATCAGCTCCACGGTCTTGCGCGAGACCAGGCGCACGCCGTCCAGCGTGCCGCCGTTGCGCCAGAACAGGCACAGCCGCGCGTAGTCGGCCATGGTCGAGACCATGCCACCGCCGCCCGACTCGAACACCATGGCGCGCGTGACCGGGGGGATGGGCGGCATCTGTTTCTGCGGCCCTTCGGGCTGGGGCCGCGCGGCGCGTGCGATCTCGCTGTCGGGCGCATGAAAGCCCGTGTCGGCCATGCCCAGCGGCCCGGTGATGTGCTCGCGCACGAAGGCGGCCAGCGTCTGGCCGCTGACCACCTCGACCACGCGGCCCAGCACGTCGGTGGACATGCCGTATTCCCAGGTCTCGCCGGGCTGGGCCACCAGCGGCAGCTGCGCGAGCCTGGTGATGAACTGCGCATTGGTGAACTTGCCGCTGAACAGGCCCGCATCCAGGTACATCTTCTTGACGGGGTGCTCGGTGCCGGCGAATCCATAGGGAATGCCGGAGGTGTGGCGCAGCAGGTCCTGCAGCGTGATGGAGCGTGCCAGCGGCGCGCGCTCCAGGCCCACGCGCAGCGCGGCCAGCTCGGGCAGGTACTGCTCCACAGGCTCAATGATGGACAGCCGACCCTGCTCGGCCAGCATCATGATGGCCAGCGAGGTGATGGGCTTGCTCATGGAGGCGATGCGGAAGATGGCATCGGGCCGCATGGCCGTGCCGGCCTCGGGGTCCAGCAGGCCGAAGCTCTCCAGATAGGCCAGCTTGCCGCGCCGCGCCACCAGGGCCACGGCGCCCGGGATCTCGCCGGTGTCCACGCCGCGCTGCAGCCGGGCCGACAGGCGCGCCAGGCGCGCGCCGCCCAGACCCACGGCTTCAGGGGAGTCGGCCCAGGGCAGGCCGGGGATGTGCAGGCGGTCGGTGCTGGCGGTCATGCTGTCTCCTCAGGTGCGATGGCAGGGATTCTGGAGACATGCGGGCGCAGGCGCTGTTCGGTGCGGGACAGCCGGCGCGGAGCGTGCACACGAAAAAAAGCCCGCCACGGTGGGCGGGCCTGGTGGGCCGGGTGGACCGGGTGGACCGGGTGGACCGGGCGTGTGGTCAGACCAGCTTGGCCTTGAGCAGCTCGTTGACCTGCGCCGGGTTGGCCTTGCCCTTGGAAGCCTTCATGACCTGGCCGACCAGGGCGTTGAAGGCCTTGTCCTTGCCTGCGCGGTACTGCTCCACGTTGGCCGGATTGGCGGCGATCACCTCGTCGATGATCTTCTCCAGCGCGCCCGTGTCGTTCATCTGCTTGAGGCCCTTGGCCTCGATGATGGCGTCCACGTCCTGGCCCTCACCTGTCCACAGCGCCTCGAACACCTGCTTGGCGGCGTTGTTGGAGATGGTGCCGTCGCCGATGCGCTGGATCAGCGCGGCCAGCTGGGCGCTGGAGACCTTGGCGGCCTCCATGCCGATTTCCTCGGTGTTCAGGCGGCGCGATATCTCGCCCATGATCCAGTTGCTGGCCAGCTTGGGCGCATTGCAGGCTCGGGCCGTGTCCTCGAAGTAGGCGGCCATGGCCTGGCTTTGCGTCAGCGTGGTGGCGTCGTACTCGGGCAGGCCGTATTGCTCGACAAAGCGCGCGGCCATGGCGCGCGGCAGCTCGGGCATGTCGGCCCTGACCTGTTCCACCCACTCGGGCGCGACCACCAGCGGCGGCAGGTCGGGGTCGGGGAAGTAGCGGTAGTCGGCCGCGTCTTCCTTGGTGCGCATGGAGCGCGTCTCCCCCGTGTCGGGGTCGAACAGCACGGTGGCCTGCTGGATGCGGCGGCCGTCCTCGATTTCCTCGATCTGCCAGCGGATCTCGTAGTCGATGGCCAGCTGCATGTTCTTGAAGCTGTTGAGGTTCTTGATCTCGCGGCGCGTGCCCAGCGGCTGGCCGGGCTTGCGCACGGAGACGTTGGCGTCGCAGCGGAAGCTGCCTTCCTGCATGTTGCCGTCGCAGATGCCGATCCAGGTCACGATCTGGTGCAGCGTCTTGGCGTAGGCCACGGCTTCTTCCGTGCTGCGGATGTCGGGCTCGGTCACGATCTCCAGCAGCGGCGTGCCGGCGCGGTTCAGATCGATGCCCGACTGGCCGATGAAGTCCTCGTGCAGCGACTTGCCGGCATCTTCCTCCAGGTGGGCGCGCACCAGGCGGATGGTCTTCTTCTCGTCGCCGAGGAAGAAGGACACCTCGCCGCCCTGGACCACGGGAATCTCGAACTGCGAGATCTGGTAGCCCTTGGGCAGGTCGGGATAGAAGTAGTTCTTGCGCGCGAAGATGCTGCGCGGCGCAATGTGCGAGCCCAGCGCCAGGCCGAGCCGGATGGCGCACTCGACGGCCTTTTTGTTCATCACCGGCAGCGTGCCGGGCAGCGCCATGTCCACGGCGCAGGCCTGGGTGTTGGGCTCGGCGCCGAAGGCGGTGCTGGCGCGGCTGAAGATCTTGGACTGGGTGGCCAGCTGGGCGTGGGTCTCGAAGCCGATGACGACTTCATAGCCCTGGATGAGTTTCGCGGTCATGGGGTCTCAGATGCCCTTCGGAGCTTGAAGGTGGAAATCGGTGGCCTGCTGGAAGCGGTGGGCGGCGTTGAGCAGCTGGCCTTCCTTGAAGTAGTTGCCGATCAGCTGCAGGCCCACGGGCATGCCGGCCTCGCCAAAGCCTGCGGGCACGCTCATGCCGGGCAGGCCGGCCAGCGACGCGGGCAGCGTGAAGATGTCGGCCAGGTAGTTGGCCAGCGGGTCGCTCTTTCCGCCCAGCTGCCAGGCCACGGTGGGCGCGGCGGGGCCGGCGATCACGTCGCACTGCTGGAAGGCGGCCTGGAAGTCGTCGGCGATCATGCGGCGGATCTTCTGCGCCTGCAGGTAGTAGGCGTCGTAGTAGCCCTCGGACAGCACGTAGGCGCCGATCATGATGCGGCGCTTGACCTCGTCGCCGAAGCCTTCGGCGCGGGTCTTCTTGTACATGTCCACCAGGTCCGTGTAGTCCTTGGCGCGGTGGCCGAACTTCACGCCGTCGAAGCGCGACAGGTTGGACGATGCCTCGGCCGGGGCCAGGATGTAGTACACGGGAATCGACAGCTCGGTGCGCGGCAGCGAGATCGGCACCAGGCGGGCGCCCAGCTTCTCGTATTCCTTGAGCGCGCCATCCACGGCGGCGCGCACGTCGGCCGACAGGCCTTCGCCGAAGAACTCGGCGGGGATGCCGATGCGCAGGCCTTCGATGCCGTCGTTCAGGCGGGCCGTGAAGTCCTCGGCGGGCACGTCCAGGCTGGTGGAGTCGCGGTCCAGGTCGGGGCCGCACATCTCGGACAGCAGCAGGGCGCAGTCCTCGGCGCTCTTGCCCATGGGACCGGCCTGGTCCAGGCTGGAGGCGAAGGCGATCATGCCGTAGCGGCTGGCGCGGCCATAGGTGGGCTTGATGCCGGTGATGCCGCAAAACGATGCGGGCTGGCGGATGGAGCCGCCCGTGTCGGTGCCGGTGACGGCGGGCGCCAGGCCGGCGGCCACGGCCACGGCCGAGCCGCCCGAGGAGCCGCCGGGCACGCGGTCCAGGTTCCAGGGATTGCGCACGGGCGCGGGTGCGTCGAAGCCCACGGGCGCGACGGCCGAGTTCTCGTTGGCCGAGCCCATGGCGAATTCGTCGCAGTTGAGCTTGCCCAGCGTCACGGCGCCGGCCTCGGCCAGGCGGGTGACCACGGTGGCGTCGAAGGGCGAGCGGTAGCCGGCCAGCATCTTGCTGGAGGCCGTGGTCGGGAAGTCGCGCGTGACGAAGATGTCCTTGTGCGCAATGGGCACGCCAGCCAGGCGGCCGCCCTTGCCTTGGGCAATCAGGGCGTCGGCAGCGCGGGCCTGGGCCAGGGTGGCCTCTTCGTCGATGCTGACGAAGGCGCCCAGGTTCTGGTGCGCCTGGGCGCGGGCCAGGAAATGCTGGGCGGCTTCGACGGCGCCGAGCTTGCGCTCGCGCAGCAGGGCCGACAGGGCCGACACGCCGAGCGTGTGCAGATCAGTGGTTTGCTGGGTCATGTATGGGATGCGGAAAACGGGGACGGATGCCAGGGGTCAGGAAGCAGGGCGAGCGACGCCCGGCGCTCACTCGATCACCTTGGGGACCAGGAACAGGCCGCGCTCGACGGCCGGGGCGCTGCGCTGATTGGCGTCGCGCTGGTCGGGCTCGCTGGCAATGTCCTCGCGCAGGCGCAGGGCAATGTCCTGGATGGCGGCGACCGGATGTGACAGCGGGCTGACGCCCGAAGTATCCACAGCCTGCATCTTCTCCACGATGCCGAAAAAATCATTGAGCTGGCCTAGCATGCGCTCACTCTCTGCGGAAGAGAGCTCGAGCCGTGCGAGGTTCGCGATGCGTGCGATGTCTTGTGCGTTCAGTGCCATAGGAATTTTGAAGGGGGCAACGGGATGTAAACCCGCATTTCAAGCCCCGGCAGTACAAGTTATTCACAGGGGATACGGTATTATCTCGGCTTTGCCGCAAGACCCTCTCCGAGCTGGTCATTGTGCGAAAAGCCAACCCCATCCAGACTCCCTAACTTTCATCCCGGCGATGGCAGGCCGACGAGCATGCCGTGCCTGAGAGGACTCTCGTAATGTTCGGAGCTTTCCGTCGGTATTTCTCCACCGACCTTGCCATTGATCTTGGCACAGCCAACACCCTGATTTTCGCCCGCGACAAGGGCATTGTTCTGGACGAACCCTCCGTTGTCGCCATCCGCCACGAAGGCGGCCCGCATGGCAAGAAGGTGATCCAGGCGGTGGGCCGTGAAGCCAAGGCCATGCTGGGCAAGGTGCCCGGCAACATCGAGGCCATTCGCCCGATGAAGGATGGCGTGATTGCCGACTTCGTCATCACCGAGCAGATGATCAAGCAGTTCATCAAGATGGTGCATCCGCGCTCGGTGCTCACGCCCAGCCCGCGCATCATCATCTGCGTGCCCTGCGGCTCCACCCAGGTCGAGCGCCGCGCCATCAAGGACGCGGCCGAGGCGGCAGGAGCCACCTCCGTCTACCTGATCGAGGAACCCATGGCCGCCGGCATCGGTGCTGGCCTGCCGGTGTCCGAGGCCTCGGGCTCCATGGTGGTGGACATCGGTGGCGGTACCACCGAAGTCGGCGTGATCTCGCTGGGCGGCATGGTCTACAAGGGCTCCGTGCGCGTGGGCGGCGACAAGTTCGACGAAGCCATCATCAGCTACATCCGCCGCAACTACGGCATGCTGATCGGCGAGCCCACGGCCGAATCCATCAAGAAGAACATCGGCTCGGCCTTCCCCGGCTCCGAAGTCAAGGAGATGGAAGTCAAGGGCCGCAACCTCTCCGAAGGCGTGCCGCGCAGCTTCACCATCTCGTCCAACGAGGTGCTCGAAGCCCTGACCGACCCGCTCAACCAGATCGTCAGCGCCGTCAAGAACGCGCTGGAGCAGACCCCGCCCGAGCTGGGCGCCGACATCGCCGAGCGCGGCATGATGCTGACCGGCGGCGGCGCGCTGCTGCGCGACCTGGACCGCCTGCTGGCCGAAGAGACGGGCCTGCCCGTGCTCGTGGCCGAGGAACCGCTGACCTGTGTGGTGCGCGGCTGCGGCATGGCGCTGGAGACCATGGACCGCCAGGGCAGTATCTTCACCAGCGACTGACGCGGCGCAGGCCGGGGCCCGTTGTCGCGGGCCCGGGCGGCAGCCGACCGACTGCAACGTTTTTCTTCTCCCTTCCGTGGTGACCTGCATGCTTGCCCTGCCTTCCTTCGCACCGGGCCCGGCCCGTGCTTTCCAGGCCGCAGCAAGTGCGGCAGGGCAGGCCCTGCCGCGCGGGAGGGGCGCATGAATCCCAACACCCTGGACCACTCGGCGCCCTCGCTGTTCAAGCGGCGGCCCTCGCGCGTCTCCCAACTGGCCATCTACAGCGCATTGGCGCTGTTTCTGATGGTGGCCGACGCGCGTTTCAGGATCACCGACCCCGTGCGCGTGGCCGTGTCCACCGTGCTGTACCCCGTGCAGTGGGTGATGCTCAAGCCGGTGGAGGCCGTGCACGACGCCAGCCGCTACCTGGGCTCGCTGGACGAGGCCCAGGCCCGGGAGCAGGGCGCGCGCAAGGAACTGGTGGCCATGGCCCAGCGTGCCTCGCTGGCCGACGAACTGATCCAGGAAAACGACCATCTGCGCGAGCTGCTGCAGTTGCGCGACCGCCTGACCACGCCCGGCACGGCGGCCGAAGTGGTCTACGACAGCCCCGACCTCTATACCCGCCGTGTGGTCATCGACCGCGGCCAGGTGGACGGCATCGCCCAGGGCTCGCCCGTGCTCGATGAAAAGGGCGTGGTCGGCCAGGTCACGCGCGTGTATCCGCTGCGTTCCGAGGTCACCCTGCTCATCGACCGCGACCAGGCCATTCCCGTCTTCAACCCGCGCACCGGTGCACGCAGCGTGGCCTATGGCGACCCGTCGCCGCTGCGCACCGGCGGCATCGAGCTGCGCTTCATGCCCAGCAATGCCGATGTGCAGGAAGGCGACCTGCTGACCACCAGCGGCGTCGACGGCCTGTACCCGCCGGGCCTGCCCGTGGCCAAGGTGGTCTCGGTGGAGCGCCGCGCGGACTCGGCCTTCTCCCGCATCTACTGCGAACCCGTGGGCCGCGTTCAGGGCGTGCGCCACGTGGTGGTGCTCAAGCCGCTGGACCGCGCCACGCATCCCGAGGCGGAAGGCGCTGCCGAACCCCTGCGCGCCGGCAAGGGCAAGGAAAAAGACAAGGGCAAGGAAAAAGACAAGGCCAAGGACGGCAAGGGCAAGGAAGCCGCCAAGGACGGCGGCAAGGCCGGCAAGACAGATGCGCCGGCCACGCCTGCCGCACCCGCTGCTCCCGCCGCACCCGCCTCCGCCAGGAAGGAGCCCGCATGATCATGCCGCGCGGCCAGCAGCTGCTGCTGCCGGTCAATCCCCTGTTCATCGTCGTCAGCCTGCTGGCGGCGCTGGCACTCAACATGCTGCCGCTGGGACGCCAGGCCTGGCAACCCGACCTGCTCATGGTGCTGCTGGCCTTCTGGGCATTGAACCAGCCCCAGCGCGTGGGCATGGGCGTGGCCTTCCTGCTGGGCCTGTGCATGGACGTGGACCGCTCCTCCCTGCTGGGCCAGCATGCGCTGGCCTATGCGCTGCTGGTGTTCGCGGCCGGCGCCATGGGCCGGCGCCTGTCGTGGTTCTCCACGCCCGTGCAGGCGCTGCACCTGCTGCCGCTGTTTGCCGTGGTGCACGGCCTGCAGGTGCTGCTGCGCATGGTGGCCGGTGGCATCATGCCCGGCCCGCTGGTGGTCGTCGCGCCTTTGATCGAGGCCCTGCTGTGGCCCCTGGTCAGCGGCCTGCTGCTGGCGCCTCAGCGCCGCCCGCCGGACAGTGACGAGAACCGTCCCCTGTGAGGCTTGACGCGTGATGGAAATCCGCAATACAGAAGCCGAGCTGCAGCGATTCAGGTTGCGCGCATGGGTGATGAGCGTGGTGGTGCTGCTGGCCTTCGGGCTGGTGGTGGCGCGCTTGCTGGTGCTGCAGGTGCAGCGCCATGAGGAGCTGTCCGAGCGCGCCGAAAGCAACCGCACGGCCGTGGTGCCCATCGTGCCCAACCGGGGCCAGATCCTGGACCGCAACGGCGTGGTGCTGGCCACCAACTACTCGGCCTACACGCTGGAGATCATGCCCTCGCGCGCGGGCAACCTTGAAGAGACCATCGACAGCCTGGCCGAGATCGTCGAGATCACGCCGCGCGACCGGCGCAAGTTCAAGCGCCTGGTGGACGACTCCCGCAGCTTCGACTCCCTGCCCATCCGCACGCGCCTGACCGATGACGAGGTCGCGCGCTTTGCCGCGCAGCGCTACCGCTTCCCGGGCGTGGACATCAAGGCGCGGCTGTTCCGCACCTATCCCATGCAGGACACGGCCAGCCATGTCATCGGCTACATCGGCCGCATCAACCAGCGCGAGAAAGAGGCGCTGGAAGACTCCGACGACGCCGCCAACTACCGTGGCACCGACGTCATCGGCAAGCTGGGCGTGGAGCAGAGCTACGAAACCGACCTCCACGGCCAGACCGGCTGGGAGGAAATGGAAACCTCGGCCGGCGGACATGCCGTGCGCAAGCTCGGCAGCCGCCCCGCCACGCCCGGAGACAGCCTGGTGCTGTCGCTGGACATCAAGCTGCAGCGCATGGTGGAGGAGCTGTACGGCGACCGCCGCGGCGCCCTGGTGGCCATCGATCCGCGCAGCGGCGAAGTGCTGGCCATGGTCAGCCGTCCCACCTTCGACCTGAACCTCTTCGTCGATGGCATCGACCAGGAGAGCTGGACCACGCTCAACGAATCCATCAACCGCCCGCTGCTCAACCGCGCGCTGCGGGGCACCTATCCGCCGGGCTCCACCTACAAGCCCTTCATGGCGATTGCCGCGCTGGAGTCGGGCAAGCGCCGCCCCGACACCACCATCATGGACAACGGCAGCTGGACCTTCGGCGGCCACACCTTCCGCTCGGGCCACCCCAACGGGCCGACCAACCTGCGCCGCTCCATCATCAAGTCGTCCAACGTGTACTACTACATGCTGGCCAACGACATGGGCGTGGACATGATCCACGACTACATGAAGCCGCTGGGCTTCGGCCAGCTCACCGGCATCGATGTGCGCGGCGAGGCGCGCGGCGTGCTGCCCAGCACCGAGTGGAAGCGCAACACCTACAAGCGGCCCGAGCAGAAGAAGTGGTACGCGGGCGAGACCATCTCGCTGGGCATCGGCCAGGGCTACAACAACTTCACCATCCTGCAGCTGGCCAATGCCATGTCCACGCTGGCGGCCAAGGGCGTCAAGCACCGCCCCCACCTGGCCGTGGGCCGTGTCGATGCCGTCACGCAGCAGTTCTCGGCCATCAACAAGGACCCAGGCACCAGCATGGGCTACAAGCCCGAGAACGTGGAGGCCGTGCGCGCCGCCGTGGCCGCCGTGACGGTGGAGGGCACCTCGCGCGGCATCTTCGGCAACGCGCCCTACACCTCCACCGGCAAGACCGGCACGGCCCAGGCCGTGGGCGTGCGCCAGAACGAGAAGTACAACGCGGCACGCCTGTCCGAGTTCCAGCGCGACCACTCGCTGTACATCGCCTACGCGCCGGCCGACAACCCCACCATTGCCGTCGCTGCCATCGTGGAGAACGCCGGCTTCGGTGCCGCTGCCGCCGCACCGCTGGCGCGCCGCGTGTTCGACTACTGGCTGCTGGGCCGCTACCCCAGCGTGGAGGACATGGCCGCCATGCGCAAGGGCCAGGCCGGCGTCCCCTTAGGCACCCCGCGCCGCGTCTCCGAAATCACGCTGGATGCGGAAACCGTGAACCTGCCCGGCCTGCCGCGCTACGAGCCGCCCGAGGCGCCGGTCCCCGTGCCCGCAGGCCGCCCGGCGGTGCTGCCGCCGCCTTCGGCTGCCGAGCTGGAGGATTGAGGCACGCTTGTGTGCCGCTGCAAGCGGGTCTGAGCCCTGCGCGGCAGATTCAGCGCTGCCAGGGATCGATGACCGTGACCCCGCAGTCCGCAAAGTCCCGCACATTGCGGGTGGCAAGGCTGGCTCCCCTTGAGCGGGCGATGGCCGCAATCATGGCGTCGAACTGGCTGATGGGTCTGCCGGACTGCCTTCGGGCCGCAGCGATCTGCGCATAAGCGTCAGCGGCACCGTTGTCGAACTCCAGGACGCGGCCTGCCATATCGATGTCCAAGATGGCCTGCACTGCAGCCAGCAACCCATGCTTGCGCTGTCCCTGCGGCAACAGCAGGACGCCGTACAGCAATTCGCCGCGCGTGATGGCTGTGGTGAGCAAACTGGAGCGGGGCTGGCTGGCCAGCCATTCCATGGCGCGCCTGTCGGGATCGGGGCGCAGAGCCTCGGACAGGACGTTGGTGTCGAGAATGATCACCGGCTGGCACCCAGCGGATTGCGAATGGGCTCGCGCTGCGCAAGCACCAGTTCAACGCCGCCCAGGGGCTCGACCCGGGCCCGGATGGAGTCGAACAGTGAATGCCCCTCCGCCGCATTGGCTGCGAGTGCCGCGCGCAAGATGTTGCGGGCCTCTTCTTCCATGGAGTGGCCGTGCAGGTCCGCCTGCAGACGCAGCCGGGCCTGCAGGTCTTCATCCAGATCGTGGATCGTCATGGTAGTCATGGCCAGGCTCCTTTCAGGTCAATGACGCATGGTAGTCATGGACAGGCAAGGCGACAACGGCATGCCCCCTGCGCATGAGGGCACGCAAGGCGACGAATCAGGGCTTCGGCCTCAATGCCCCATGCGACCGATGAACGCCGCGATCCGCTCGCTGGCCGGGTTGCCGAAGAATTCGGCCGGTGGCGCCTCGTGGGCGATGCAGCCCTGGTCGAAGAACATCACGCGGTCGGCGACCTCGCGGGCGAAGCCCATTTCGTGGGTGACCACGATCATGGTCATGCCGCCGCGTGCCAGCTCGCGCATCACGTCCAGCACCTCCTGGACCATCTCCGGGTCCAGCGCGCTGGTGGGCTCGTCGAACAGCATCACCTGCGGCTCCATGGCCAGGGCGCGGGCAATGGCCACGCGCTGCTGCTGGCCGCCCGACAGCTGCCACGGGTACTTGTGGGCGTGGGCCTGCATGCCCACTCGCTCCAGCAGGGCCATGGCCTTGGCATTGGCCTGGGCGCGCGGCGTTTTGTGGATGCGGCGCGGCGCCAGGGTCACGTTGTCCAGCACCGTCATGTGGCCGAACAGGTTGAACTGCTGGAACACCATGCCCACTTCGCAGCGCTGCTTTTGCAGCGTGGCTTCGTTGTCGGTGACTTCGACGCCGTCGATGGTGATGCGCCCGCCATCATGCGGCTCCAGCCGGTTGATGGCGCGCAGCAGCGTGGACTTGCCCGAGCCCGAGGCGCCGATGATCACCGTCACCTCGCCCGTGCAGAACTGCGTGGAAACGCCCTTGAGCACCTGGTGGCTGCCGAAGGACTTGGTGACCTTGTCGGCCACGATGTAGGGCATGCCCCGTGCCAGCTTGTCGGCGCTCATTTGTGGCGGCCCTCCACGTCGAAGCGGTACTCCACGGCAGCCGTGACCTGGGTCACCAGCGTGGTCAGCACCAGGTAGGTCACGCCCACGGTGACCAGGGTCTCCACGGGCTGGAAGGTGGCCGACTGGATGCGGTTGCCCACATTGGTCAGCTCCACCACGCCGATGGCGTACGCCAGCGACGAATCCTTGAGCAGGGCCACGAAGTTGCTCACCAGCGGCGGCAGCGAGATCTTGAAGGCCTGTGGGAACACCACGTCCATGAAGACGCGGCTGCGCGGCAGGCCCAGCGCGCGTGCGGCCTCGGCCTGGCCGCGCGGCACGGCCTGCAGGCCGGCACGCACGGCTTCGGCGTTGTAGGCGCCCACGTTCAGCGCCAGCGCAATGCAGGCGGCCGCGAAGTCGGGCAGGTTCAGGCCCGGGATCAGCACCGGCAGCGCGAAGTAGATGAACAGGATCTGCACCAGCAGCGGCGTGCCGCGGATCGCCCAGACGTAAAAGCCTGCAGCCCAGCGCAGGGCGGCCGTGCGCGAGGTGCGCGCCAGCGCGGCGGCGATGCCCAGCACCAGGCCGGCGGCGCCGCTGGCCAGCGTCAGGTACAGCGTGGTGCGCGCGCCATCGGCGAAGGTGTCGGCATTGGAGCCTATGGGCTCGGGCAGCAGGGACAGCAACTGCCCCAGCAGCGAAACCACGAGCACCATCAGCAGCAGGGCCGTGACCAGGGTGGCGTTGCTGCGCTGCGAGCGGCTCCAGTGGGCGGGCCAGAGGACGGTAAGCATAGGTGGGCTAGAAACAAAAAGGCGCCCTGCAAGTGGGCGCCGGTCGGGCAGATCTGCCCGGGGCCTCAGTCAGGGCAGCGGATGTCTTCGTGGAAGTATTTCTGCGACAGCTTGGCGTAGCTGCCGTCGGCCAGGGCGTCCTTGAAGGCCTTGTTCCAGGCATCGGCCAGCGACTTGTTGTCCTTGGCCACGGCGGCGGCAATGCGCTCGACCAGCAGCAACTCGCCCTGCTTGAGCTGGGCATTGGGGTTCTTCTGCTGCAGTTCCTTGGCAATGAAGCGCTCGGTCACCCAGGCGTCCACCCGCTTGGACAGCAGCGCATTGCGCGCGGCCTCGTTCGTGGGGAAGTTGACCAGGCGCTTGATGCCGGGCAGGTTCTTCTCCATGTACTGCATATAGGTGGTGCCGGTCTGCACCGACACCGTCTTGCCCGCCAGGTCCTTGCCCGAGCGGATGGCCGGGTCCAGCGACATCACGATGGCGCCAGAGCAGTAATGGGGCTGGGTGAAGGTCACGGCCTTCTCGCGCTCGGGCGTGATGCCGTGCGAGGAAATCACCAGATCCCAGCGGTCCTGCTGCAGGCCGGTCAGCAGGGCGTCGAAGCTGATGGTCTTCCACTCGTACTTCACGCCCATCTTGGCGGCCATCATCTGGGCCAGCTCGACTTCGAAGCCGGTCAGCTGCTTGCCCTCGAAATGGGCGAAGGGCGCGTAGTAGCCCTCGGTGGCCAGGCGCAGCGTGCCTTCCTTCTGGATGGCGTCGAAGGGGCGGGCCTGAACGCCGGCGGCGGTCCACAGGGCCAGCGCGGCGGCGGCGATGACGGTAAAGCGTTTCATGGAACTCCTGGGCTGTCGCTCAAGACCTGACCCCGGCGCCGCAGCATGAAGAAAGCGCCAAGGCACGCATCAGTGCATGGGCCATGGACGGCGGGGCCGGTTTTTTGCGGCTGGTCGGCTGGTCGGGTACGGCCGCTGGCAGGGGTGCGACATGCACCAGCCGCCGCAGCTCAAGGCGAAAAGTCGGCAATTATAGAAGGTTGCCGTCGCCAACGCCGATGGCAGGTGTTGCGAACGCCGCTGGCCCGTGCTCAGGCGATGAAGGCGTCGTAGCCGGTCTTGAGGATCAGCAGGCTCACCACGCCGATGAAAATGCCGCGCACAAAGCCCGTTCCATGGCGCAGGGCCATGTGCGTGCCCAGCATGGCGCCCAGCACATTGGCCACCGCCATGGGCACGGCCAGGTGCCACCAGATATGGCCCTTGAGCGCGAACAGCGCCAGCGCAGCCAGGTTGGTGGCCATGTTCAGCAGCTTGGCCGAGGCCGATGCGTTCAGGAAGTCATAGCCCATCAGCCGCACGAACAGGAACACGAAGAAGCTGCCCGTGCCGGGGCCGAAGAAACCGTCATAGAAGCCAATCACCAGGCCGATGGCGCAGGCGATCAGCGTCTCGGCGCGGCCCGAATAGTGCGGCGTGTGGTGGCGGCCCATGTCCTTGCGCGCCAGCGTGTAAACCAGCACGCCCAGCAGCACCAGCGGCAGCAGCCGGCGCAGGAAATCGGGGGAGATCTGCGTGACGGCCCAGGCGCCCGCAAAAGAGCCCGCCATGCCCACGCAGGCCGCCGGCATCATCGCGCGCCAGGGCAACTGCACCTTGCGGCCGTACTGCCAGGTGGACATGGCCGTGCCCCAGACCGAGGCGCTCTTGTTGGTGCCCAGCAGCGTGGCCGGTGGTGCGGTGGGGAAGGTGGCGAACAGCGCGGGCAGCAGGATGAGGCCTCCGCCGCCCACGATGGCGTCCACGAAGCCAGCCAGCATCGAGGCCAGCGAGACGATGATCCATTCCATAGGGCGGCGATTGTCGCACCGCCACGGTGCCGCATCAGGCTGGCCGCAGGCATAAAAAAAGCGCCGGACTTGCCGGCGCTCTGGGAAATGCATCTTGGGATGCTATTTATGAATGTTGATCTGGTTGTGTACGAGTTGTCTCCTCGGCCCCTCTTGTGCAGCACTGTGGTACCGCGAGAGTGGATGGACTTTAATGGCCGCACCTGGGTGGTGCATCGGGGATTTCCCGCAGTTGCCGCGAAAGTGCGGGATTGCACCAGCAAGGGGCTGGGACGATGATTGCCGGTTGCCGGACGTTCAGCGCATGCGCAGCACCAGCTTGCCGAAAGCACCCCGCTCCAGATGCTCCAGGGCTGCCGGCAGATCGGCCAGCGCGTATTCGCTGTCGATCACAGGTTGCAGCTTCAGCCAGTCCACGGCACGCACCAGATCCTGCAGCGCACGCCGGTGTGCCACGCCGATGCCCTGAACGGTGGCGCGCCCCAGCAGCAGCGGATAGACCGAGCCGCGCAGCTCGTCACCCTGCAGATTGCCGATCACCGACACGCGGCCTCCCTGTGCCAGGGCCGATAGCGAGCGGCCGAAGTTATCCCCCCCGGCCAGTTCCAGCACATGGTCGGCGCCGCGTCCTCCCGTGAGGGCGCGCACCTCGGCGGCCCAGTCCGGCGTGCGGTGGCGGTGGATGCCGTGGTCTGCACCCAGCTGCGCAGCCCGCGCCAGCTTGTCGTCGCTGCCCGAAACCACCACCACGCGCGCACCCTGGGCATGGGCGATCTGCATGGCGAACAGCGCCACGCCGCCCGTACCCATGATGACCACGGTGTCGCCGGGCCGCGTGGGCGCGGACTCGGCCAGCGCGAACCAGGCGGTTGCGCCCGCGCACGTCAGGGTGCTGGCCTGCGCAAAGTCCAGCTGACGGGGCGCGGCGACCAGGTTGTCTTCGCCCAGCACCACGTATTCCGACAGCATGCCCGGCCCGGGCGAGCCCAGCGGCAGGCTGGTGCGCGGCTGCACGCCGTCCTGCCAGCCGCAGAAGAAGGTGCTGATCACGGCGTCGCCAACCGCGAACTCCGCGACGCCCGGGCCGATGGCGACCACCTCGCCAGCCATGTCCGAGCCGGGCACCAGGGGCAGGGCCGGCCCCATGCCCATGCCGTCGCGCAGGATCAGCAGATCGCGGTAGTTCAGCGATGCCGCATGCACACGCACCAGTACCTGGCCCTGCCCGGGCTCGGGAATGGGGACTTGCACCAGCTGCAGGTTTTCATGGCCCAGGGCGGGCAGTTGCCATTGCTGCATGAATGGGGAAGACGCAGGCACGGTCATGGAAGGCGGTCCTTTCGAGGCAGATATCAAACAGGACTTCAGTCTATTGATTCCTCCATAATTGCATTGATTCAATTGAGGCTATGGTTTGTAGAATTTATGGAACCAATTGCAAATGACAGGCTGGCAGGCGTCAGCGCTTTCGTCGCCTCGGCCGAGGCTGGCAGCTTCGCCCAGGCGGCCGAGCGCCTGGGCCTTACGCGCTCGGCTGTTGGCAAGGCCGTGGCGCGGCTGGAAGAGCGCCTGGGCGCGCGGCTGTTCGTGCGCACCACGCGCAGCCTGGGGCTGACCGAGGACGGCCAGATGTTCTACGAGCGCTGCGCGCAGGCGCTGGAGGACCTGGATGCCGCCCGGCACATGCTGGAAGCCGGGCGGCGGGAAGTGGTGGGCCGGCTGCGCATCAGCGCACCCGTGGTCTTCGGCCGCCACCACGTGGCTCCCTTGCTGCTGGAGCTGGCGCAGCTGCATCCGCGCCTGCGCATCGAGGCCAGCTTCACCGACCGCCAACTGGACTTCGCCGATGACGGCATCGACCTGGCCATACGCAGCGGGGAACTGTCTGACAGCGACTGGCTGGTTGCGCGGCGCCTTGGCATGCAAACCATGGTGCTGTGCGCATCACCCGCCTATCTGCAGGCCCATGGCGCGCCGCGCAGCGTGGCCGACCTGGCCGGGCATCGCTGTATTGCCTATATGCGCAGCGGCCGCGCCGCCCCCTGGGGGCTGGCCGGTGAGGATGGATCGCTGGCCACGCCCGTGCTGGAGCCGGCGCTGGGCTTTGACGACATAGAAACCATCGCCACGGCCACGCTGCAGGGCGCGGGCCTGGCCCACATGCCGCTGTGGCGGGTGCGCAGTGCGCTGGACAGCGGGGCGCTGGTGCGCCTGCTGCCCGACGTGCCGGCCGCGCGCATTCCCCTGCATGTGCTGTGGCCGCGCACGCGCTTTCTGCCCTACCGGCTGCGCGTGACCATCGATGCGCTGCTGGCGGCGATTCCGCCGCTGCTGCAGGAGCAGTCCTAGGCGGCCAGCGCAACGGCCGGTTCCGTGCTCTGCCGTGCCGGCTCCTGGCCCCGGCCCTGCCTGTCCGCAAGAATCCAGCCGGCGGCCTTCTCCGCCATCATCAGCGTCGGGCTGTTGGTGTTGCCGCTGGTGATGCGCGGCATGGCGCCTGCATCGATCACGCGCAGGCCCTGTACGCCGCGCACGCGCAGGCGGCTGTCGAGCACAGCCATGGGGTCGTCGGCGCGGCCCATCTTCGTGGTTCCCACGGGGTGGAAGATGGTGGTGGCAATGTCGCCGGCCAGGCGGGCCAGGTCCTCGTCGCTCTGGTATTGCACGCCGGGCTTCCATTCCTCGGGGGCAAAGCGCGCCAGCGCGCTCTGGCTGACGATGCGCCGCGTCACGCGCAGGCTGTCGGCGGCCACCTGCCGGTCCTCGGGCGTGGACAGGTAGTGCGGCGCAATGGCAGGCGCCTGGCGGAAGTCTCCGCTGCGGATGCGTACCGTGCCCCGGCTGGTAGGGTTGAGGTTGCAGACGCTGGCCGTGAAGGCCGGAAAACCGTGCAGCGGCTCGCCGAAGGCGTCCAGCGACAGCGGCTGCACGTGGTACTGGATATTGGGGTGCGCCTGCTGCGGGCTGCTGCGCGTGAAGGCGCCCAGCTGCGAGGGCGCCATGCTCATGGGGCCGCTGCGGCGCAGCAGGTACTCCAGGCCGATGCCGGCCTTGCCCCACAGCGAATTGGCCATGGTGTTGAGCGTGCGCGCGCCCTTGATCTTGTAGACCGAGCGGATCTGCAGATGGTCCTGCAGGTTCTCGCCCACGCCGGGCAGGTCGTGGCGCACGGCGATGCCGTGGCCTTGCAGCAGCGCCCCCGGGCCTATGCCCGACAGCTGCAGGATCTGCGGGGAGTTCACGGCGCCCGCGCACAGCAGGACCTCCTGGCTGGCCTGCACATCGACCATTTCCGAGCCGGTCCAGACCTGTGCGCCGCTGCAGCGCAGGCCGCCGGCGGGCAGCGGCTCGAACAGCAGCCGGCTGACCTGGGCATGGGTCCACAGCTCGAAGTTGGGGCGGCCATAGCAGGTGGGCCGCAGGAAGGCCTTGGCGGTGTTCCAGCGCAGGCCGCCCTTTTGGTTGACCTCGAAGTAGCCCACCCCCTCGTTGCTGCCGCCGTTGAAGTCCTCGGTGGCCGGAATGCCGGCCTGCTGGGCGGCTTCGGCAAAGGCATCCAGGATGTCCCAGCGCAGGCGCTGCCGCTCCACGCGCCATTCGCCGCTGCCGCCTGTGCCCGTGCCGCCGTGCAGGGCGCGAAAGCGCGCATCGGCGTTGCCCCCGGCGTCCAGCCGCCAATGGCTTTCATGCTGGCGAAAGGCCGGCAGCACCTGGTCCCAGCGCCAGGCGTCGTCGCCGGTCAGCTCGGCCCAGCCGTCGTAGTCGCGGGCCTGGCCGCGCATGTAGATCATGCCGTTGATGCTGGAGCAGCCGCCCAGCGTCTTGCCGCGCGGATAGCGCAGGCTGCGGCCGTTGAGCCCTTCGTCGGGTTCGGTCTGGTACAGCCAGTCGGTGCGCGGATTGCCGATGCAGTACAGGTAGCCCACGGGGATGTGGATCCAGTGGTAGTCGTCCTTGGCGCCCGCCTCGATCAGCAGCACGCGGCTGCGGCCGTCGCGCGAGAGCCTGTTGGCCAGGAGGGCGCCTGCCGTGCCGGCGCCGATGACGATGTAGTCGAAGGTGGTATTGCTCATGGAGATGGGCGGGCGTCCGCTGCGGGCCGGAACGTCCTTGGGAGCCGGGGTTGGTGCTTCGGCCCATTGTGCGGACAGCATGCGCACTGTCGAGAGGGAAAGCGCGCTGGACTCCTTTTTTCGCAGCAGCGCATGCAGCAGCGATGGCCGTCCCGCTGGTTTTTTGATAAAAATTGCACGCGTAGGGCAAAGCCGTCGCGCACACGGCGTTGCGGGGCAATCTGCGGGCCGCGCCGCTCGGTTATCCTGCGGTCTTGGCGGGCGTGCCACCGTGCCTGCCCGCGCGCCTCGGCCCCGCCTTCGCAACCCCCAAGGACTTCCTGCACTTGTCTGCCCTCAACAATCCCCCCCAATGCAGCCTGCGCCGTGACAACGACGGCCAATGGGCGTTGCTGACCGGCTCCTGGGGCGCGGCCGAGCTGGGCCGGCGGGCGCAATGGCGCAGGCTGCGTGCACAGCTGGCCGACGCCAAGGGCGATGACCTGGGCTGGAACCTGCAAGGGCTGGACTGGCTGGACCACGTGGGCGCGCAACTGCTGTGGAACCACTGGGGCCGTCGCCTGCCCGCGCGCCTGGCGGCCAGCGACGCGCAGCGCGCCATGCTCGACCGCGTGGCCCGTTTTTCCAAGGAGCCTGCACCGTCGGCCCCGCGCCTGAGCCTGCTGGAGCACATCGACAGCCTGGGCTGCCTGGTCATCAACGCCTGTGGCCATTTCGCACAGCTGACGCGGCTCATCGGCCAGTTGCTGATCGACCTGGTGCGCTTTGCGCGTGCCCCGCACCGGGGGCCTTGGCGCGACATTTCCGGCCACCTCTACTCCATGGGCGCCACGGCCCTGCCCATCACGGCCCTGGTGGGCTTTCTGATCGGCGTGGTGCTGGCCTACCTGATGGCGCTGCAGCTGCGCCAGTTCGGGGCGGAATCCTTCATCGTCAACATCCTGGGCATCTCGCTGATCCGCGAGCTGGGCCCGCTGCTGGCAGCCATCTTGGTGGCGGGCCGCACGGGCTCGGCCATCACCGCCCAGATCGGCGTGATGCGCGTCACCGAAGAGCTGGACGCCATGCAGGTCATGGGCATACCGCACGGCTTTCGCCTGGTGCTGCCGCGTGCGCTGGCGCTGGCCATTGCCATGCCCCTGGTCTCGCTGTGGACCACGCTGGCTGCGCTGGCCGGCGGCATGCTGGCAGCCGACCTGACCATGGGCGTCACGGGTGCCTACTTTGCCGAGGCGCTGCCTGCCGCCGTGAAGATCGGCAACCTCTGGATCGCCATGGGCAAGTCCGTGGTCTTCGGCGCCCTCATCGCCCTGATCGGCTGCCACTGGGGCCTGCGCGTGGAGCCCAATACGCAGAGCCTGGGCAAGGGCACGACGGCCTCGGTGGTGTCGGCCATCACCATGGTCATCGTGGTGGATGCGATCTTCGCAATCCTTTTCAAAGATGTCGGAATCTGATGGCCATGGACACCGAAACCTCCTCCACGCCCGCAGCCGACGAGCCCATCGTGCGCATCGCCGGGCTGTGGAGCGTGTTCGGCGAAGGCGAGAACGCCTTTGCCGTGCACCAGGACCTGGACCTGGATGTGCAGCGCGGCGAGATGCTGTCCATCGTCGGCGGCTCGGGCACGGGCAAGACCGTGCTGCTGCGCCAGATGCTGGGGCTGCTGGAGCCCACCAAGGGCCGCGTCGAAGTGCTGGGCCGCCCGGCCAGCGAAATGGGCCGCGAGGGCGCTGCCAGCCGCGTGGGCATGCTGTTCCAGCACGGGGCGCTGTACTCGGCCTTCAGCGTGCTGGACAACGTGGCCTTCGCGCTGCGCGAGCAGGGCACGCTGCCCGACGATCTGGTGCGCGACGCGGCCCTGGTCAAGCTGCAGATGGTGGGCCTCAAGCCCGAGCATGCCTCGCGCATGCCGGCCGATCTCTCGGGTGGCATGATCAAGCGCGTGGCGCTGGCGCGGGCGCTGATCATGGACCCGCCCCTGCTGTTGCTCGACGAGCCCACGGCCGGCCTGGACCCCACCAGCTCCGACGAATTCTGCGAACTGCTGCGCGAGCTGCGTGCCGAGCTGGGCCTGACCGTCATCATGGTCACGCACGATCTGGACACGCTGTTCGCACTGTCCTCGCGCGTGGCCGTGCTGGCCGAGAAGAAGGTGCTGGTCAGCGGCCCGCCGCGCGAGGTGGCCGAGTTCAAGCATCCATTCATCGAGCATTTCTTCCAGGGCGAGCGCGGCAGGCGCGCGATGAGCACGGTATGAGAAGCCCCCCTGAGTCGCTTCGCGCCTTCCCCCCTCTCGCCTTGCGGGGGGGGACGACACCCTCGCGGCGGGGCGGCCCTTGCTCGGTGTCCCTTGCCTTGGGGTGCGCCGGTTTTGAAGGCCGCGCTCTGAGTGCTGGCCCTGGGGACTGTGGCCCCATGCCTTGTTTTGCTGGGCTCAACGTTATGGACCATTGATATGGAAAACAAATCACATGCCATGGCGGCCGGCATTTTCGTGCTGGTCGTGGCGGCCCTGCTGGCGGGGCTGGCGATCTGGCTGACGCGCGATACGCGGCAGTACAACGAGTACGAGCTGTCCACCAAGGATGGCATCAGCGGCCTGCAGGCCCAGGCCGCCGTGCGCTACAAGGGCGTGGCCGTGGGCAAGGTCACGCGGATCGGGTTCGATCCGCAGACCAATGGCAATGTGCTGATCCGCATCGCCATCGGCGTGAACACGCCCATCACGCCCACCACGTTCGCCGTGCTGGGCTACCAGGGCGTCACGGGCCTGGCCCATGTGCAGCTCGATGATGCGGACCAGCCCCAGCCCCAACTGCCCCCGGGCCCCAGCGGCCTGCCGCGCCTGCCGCTGCGCTCTTCGCCGCTGAGCATGCTGGCCGACCAGGGGCAGGTGCTGCTGGAGCGCGCCGATGAAATCTCGCGCCGCCTCAGCGACATGCTGGACACCGACAACCAAAAGCGCGTGAGCCAGGCGCTGGAGAACATTGCGGCCGCTGCCGCAGGCGTGCAGCAGCTCACGCAGAACCTGGACCGCACGCTGTCCACCCAGGTGCCGCAGCTCGCCGCCGACGCCCACAACACCCTGCAGTCGCTGGAGAAGGCCAGCAACGGAGCCGCCGCCGTGGCGTCCGAGCTGCAGCAGACCGTGCGCCGCGTGAACGCGCAGGACGGGCCGCTGGAGCAGATCGCCCAGAGCACGCGCGCACTGACCCGCATGGCCGATTCGCTGGGCCGCAGCACGGTGCCGCACGCCAACCGAGCGGCCGATGATGTCTCGCGCGCCGCGCGCCAGATGGGCACGGCGGCCAGCCGCTTCAGCGACAACCCGCAGGCCGTGATCTACGGGCCGGGCCAGGCCCGTCCGGGGCCGGGCGAGCCCGGCTTCGTCGCCCCGTCTGCAGCCACCCAGCCCTGACCGAGGAACCCGCATGTCCCCATCTCGCAAGACCGCCGTGGCCAGCGCTGGACTGGCCGCCGCCCTGATCCTGCTGGCCGGCTGCTCGGCCCTGCCGCAGCCCCCCGCCCAGCCCGCACGCTATGACTTCGGGCTGGCGCCGCTGTCCACGCCCGCGCAGTCCGCCACATCCGCAGCCCCGCAGGCACGCACGCCGCTGGCGCTGGCCGATGTGGAGGCCCCCGCCCTGTCCGACGGCAGCACGGCCATGTTCTACCGCCTGGCCTATGCCAACGGTCAGGAACTGCGCCCCTACCAGCTGGCGCGCTGGAGCCAGCCTCCTGCACTGCTGCTGCAGCAGCGCCTGCGCAGCCAGCTGGGCCTGCAGCGCCCCGTGCTGGCCAGCAGCGAAAGCGTGGCCCAGCCGCGCCTGCAAGGCGCCGTGCCCACGCTGCTGCGCGTGGACATCGAAGAGTTCAGCCAGGTCTTTGACGCGCCCGGCTCCAGTGCCGGCGTGGTGCGCCTGCGCGCCACCCTGGTCGAGCAAAGCGGTGCTGTGGACCGCCTGCTCGGACAGAAGGTGTTCGAGGTGCGCAGTCCTGCAGCTTCGGGCGATGCGGCGGGCGGCGCCCAGGCCCTGGCCAAGGCCACGGATGCGGCCATTGCGCAGATCGATGCGTGGCTGGGGCAGCAGGGGCACTGAGCGGCTGCTGGATTTCCAGCCCATCCATTCTCTTGAGAACGGCTGGTGGGTGCATTGCATCCGCTGGCCGTTTTTTGTTTTCGGCAACTGGCTCTGCACGCAAGTGGACTTTTTCTGCCCCTGCCGGATGGTTGCTTTTCGAGGCCGGGTCTCGGCCCGGCAGCCGACTGCCCTTTTCTTGATTCGCCAAGAAAGGTCAGATCACGAAGCAAGCCTGTCCTTCGGCAGGCTTGCAATCCCGCAACCGCCACGGCGCAGGTGCGGACATACGGGGAAAAGGCCGGGTACTCAGGGCAGGGGCGGGCCGCGCCTGACCCAGCGCTTCCCGCGCGTCCGTCAGGGGCTGTAGTCCCGATCCCACCGTCTCGGCTGCCCCTGGGACGACCGTCAACACTAGGTCCAGACTACGGCGCGCGGCGCGCAGGTTTTTTACAGTGAAACCGTCGCTGATGCAGATCGCGGCTTTGAAAAAACAAGGCCTGATTGCACGGCACGACTTCAACATCACTGAAAGGAACAAGCCATGAATGAAGACCGCATCAAGGGCAACTGGAAGCAATTCACCGGCAAGATCCGTGAGCAATGGGGCAAGCTCACCGATGACGATCTGGACGTGATCGCCGGCAAGCGCGAGCAATTCCTGGGCAAGCTGCAGGAGCGCCAGGGCCTGGCCCGCGACGCTGCCGAAAAGCAGCTGACCGACTGGCAAAAGCGCAACCCCGACTTCCGCTTCGAAGACTGACGAGGGTGGACTGCGGATGGGCTGGTCGCCCTGGCCGGCGCCCCCATCCGCTCCTCGACAGCCGGCATGCCCCCAGGGCATGCACCCAAGGCCCGCCGCCGCAGGCACCAAGGGCCACCTCAGTACAAATACAAGGAGTTCCATCATGCAAACACCGCAACGCTTTCGCCACATGCTGTCCGCCGTCGCCCTGGGTCTGATGGCCTCCGGCGCCATGGCCATGACCAATGCCGAGCACACGGCCGCCAAGAACCAGATCGAGGCCGACTACAAGGCTGCCAAGGAACAGTGCAAGCCGCTCAAGGACAACGCCAAGGACGTCTGCGAGAAGCAGGCCAAGGGCCAGGAAAACGTCGCCAAGGCTGAACTGGAATCGCGCCGCAATCCTTCGCCCAAGAACAGCGAAAAGGCACTCAAGGCCAAGGCTGATGCGGACTACGACATCGCCAAGGAAAAGTGCGATGACCTCAAGGGCGACGCCAAGGATGTCTGCGTGAAGGATGCCAAGGCTGCTCATGTGCGTGCCGTCGAAGCCGCCAAGGTTAACAAGGCCCAGGCCGAACCTGCCGCCAACTCTGCCGCCAAGGCCGCCAACGTGGCCGAGACCCGCAAGGACGCTGCCGAGGAAACCCGCGAAGCCGACTACAAGGCTGCCAAGGCCCGTTGCGACACCATGAGCGGTGACGCCAAGGATGCCTGCGTGGCGGATGCCAAGCGTAAATATGGACAGTAAGCTCCCCCTGAGCGGCTGACGCCGCTTCCCCCTCTCTACCCGCTTCGCGGGGGAGGGGGACGACGCCCTCGCCGCGAGGCGGCTCTTGCTTGGCGTCCCTGATGTTGGGGCGCGCCAGTTTTATCCGCCTTGACCAAGCCCCGCTCGCGGGGCTTTGCTGTTTTCGGGTTGGCTGATGTGGGTCAAATGGGTTGGGCGGTGCTGTTCCTAAGCTGCAGTCTTTCATGATGAAGGCAGGAGAAGCATATGGCCGTGCTGGAATGGAGCGGAGCGCTGGCATTGGAATTGCCGGCCATGGACGAGGTGCACCAGGAGTTCGTGCTGTTGCTGGCCGAGGTGGAGGCGGCCGATGATGCGCAGCTGTGCGTGCGCTGGGATGAGCTGATCGCGCATACGCAAGTGCACTTCGACCAGGAAGACCGCTGGATGCAGTCCACGCGGTTCACCAGCACCAACTGCCACAGCCTGCAGCACAAGGTAGTGCTGCAGGTGATGCGCGAGGGGGCGGCCAAGGCGGCAGCGGGGGATCTGGCCGTGATCCGCAGCATGGCGGGCGAGCTGGCGGCTTGGTTCGTGCACCATGCGCAGACCATGGATGCGGCGCTGGCCCTGCATCTGCGCAGCGCGGGCTTCGATCCCGCCACGGGCTCGCTGGCCCACCCCGAGGCCTTGCCCGAGCAGCCCATCACGGGCTGCGGCGGTGCCTGCGACGGCAGCGCCGACCGCGCGCGGGCCGTGCCGGCCTGATCCGGCGGGCCTTCAATCGGCCAGCCAGCCCGCTCAGGGCACGATCGCGGGCGAGGCCAGGATGGGGAAGATCTTCACCAGCCCGCCCGCCATCACCTCTACGGCCAGGGCCGCGAGGATCAGGCCCATGAGCCGCGTCATCACGTTGATGCCGGTCTTGCCCAGCACGCGCGCAATCGGGTCGGCCAGCGAAAAGCAGACCATCACCACCAGCGCCACCACCACGCCATAGCCCACCAGCGCCAGGTGCTGCCAGATGGTGCGTGCCTGGTCGGCATAGATCACCACGGTGGACATGGAGGCCGGCCCTGTCAGCAGCGGAATCGTCAGCGGCACCACGGCAATGCTGTTGCCCATGGCGGCCTTTTCCGCGCCTGCCGCCAGCGTGGGCGCGTTGGGCCGTTCCTCGGCCGGGCGGGCGTTGAGCATGTTCATCGCGCTGATCAGCAGCAGCAGGCCTCCGCCCACCTGGAAGCTCTGCAGCGAGATGTTGAAGAAGTCCAGCACCTGCAGCCCGATGATGGCGCAGGCCGCAATCACGCAGAACGAGGCCAGCGCCGCCGTGCGAATGGTCTGCTGGCGCTGCTGGGCGCTGAATCCCTCGGTGTAGTGGATGAAGAAGGGGACGATGGCCAGCGGGTTGATGATGGCCACCAAAGTGATCAGCGGTTTGAGGTCCATGGTTGCCTTGGAGCTAGAGGTTGCCGCCCGAGATATCGACCAGGCTGCCCGTGGTGTAGTGCGAGCCGTCGGACATCAGCCAGAGGATGGCGTCGGCCACTTCCTCGGCCCTGCCGCCGCGCTGCATGGGCACGTTGGGCGCCAGGCGCTCGACGCGGTCGGGCTGTCCGCCGCTGGCGTGGATGTCGGTCTCTATCAAGCCGGGCCGCACGGCGTTCACGCGTATGCCCTGGGCGGCGACTTCCTTGGCCAGGCCCAGCGTCATCACGTCCAACGCGCCCTTGGCGGCCGCATAGTCCACGTACTGGCCCGGTGCGCCCAGCCGCGAAGCGATGCTGGAGACGTTCACGATGGCGCCTCCCCTTCCGCCATGGCGGGTGCTCATGCGCCGCACGGCCTCGCGCGCGCAGATGAAGCTGCCGATGGTATTGACGCGGAACATGCGCTCCAGCCGCTGCACGCTCATCTCGGCCACGGTCTGCGCGCGGTCCACCACACCGGCGTTGTTGACCAGGGCATCCAGCCGGCCGAACTGCGCATCCACCGCACCGAACAGGGCCAGCACCTCGGCTTCGTCGCCCACATCGGCCTGCACGGCCAGCGCGCGGGTGCCGGCCAGTTGCACGTCGGCCACCACGGCCTCGGCCGCATCGCGCTGGTGCTGGTAGCTGATCACCACGTCCCAGCCCCGGTGCGCTGCCATGCGTGCCGTTGCGGCGCCTATGCCGCGGCTGCCGCCGGTGATGAGCACGACTTTTCGTTCCATCGAATGTCTCCTGTGAAAGAATTGCCGCACGGGCCGGCCCGCCGCCATTACAGCATTGCGGGGCGCGTCCGCCCACCGGGAAATCACAACAGGTTCTCAGACAGAAAGGAACGCGGACATGGGCAGTTTTGTGCAGTTGACTTCATTGGATGGCACGTCTTCGCCGGCCTGGGTGGCCCGCCCCGACGTGCCCGCGCGCGGTGCCATCGTCGTGCTGCAGGAGATCTTCGGCGTCAACGCCCATATCCGCGCCGTGACCGACCGGCTTGCGGCGCGGGGCTATGTGGCCGTGGCGCCGTCACTGTTCACGCGTGTGGAGCCGGGTGTGGACCTGGGCTACGGCGACGCCGACCGTGCCAAGGGCATGGCGCTGAAATCCGCCGCCGAGGCGCTGCCCCAGCCCGGCGTGCTGCCCGAGATCGAGGCCGCCATCGCCCATGCCGCCACGCTGGTGCCCGGCGGCAAGGTGGGCATCGTGGGCTTTTGCTGGGGCGGCCTGTGGGCCTGGCGCGCGGCCTGCAACCTGCCCAGCCTGTCGGCTGCGGCCTGCTACTACGGCGGCGGCATGACCACGCCGCTGGAGATGGGCCGCGAGCCGCTGTGCCCCGTCATCGCCCACTTCGGCCGGCGCGATGCGCACATTCCCGTGGACGCCGTGCAGGCCTTCGCCCAGGCGCAAAAGCATGTGCAGGTGCACCTGTACGACGCCGACCACGGCTTCAACTGCGACCAGCGCAGCGCCTACGACGAGGCCAGCGCCCTGCAGGCGCGCGATCGCACGCTGGCCTTCTTCGACCAGCACCTGGCCTGATCTGCCGTGCCGGGCGTGGCCCGGCATGGAAAATCCAGGCATCGGGATTTCCGGGAGTGCTGCTTGAAACCCGGTGCCTGATGCAATAGGCTTTCCAGAAGTCTCAACAGGAAAGGATGTCCATGCGACCGTCCGTGGTACTCGACATGAATCGCAGCGCAGTGCGTGAAATGGCCAGCCGTTTCCGCACTGCGAACCCGCGCGTCTTCGGCTCCGTGCTGCATGGCACCGACCGGGACGGCAGCGACCTCGACCTGCTGGTCGATGCATTGCCGGGCGCGACGCTGTTCGACCTGGGCGGCCTGCAGGACGAGCTGGAATCGCTGCTCGGCCTTCGCGTTGATCTGCTGACGCCCGGAGACCTGCCGCTGAAGTTCCGTGCCCAGGTGCTTGCGGAGGCGCAGCCGATATGAACGGGCATCGCCTTCCCGATTACCTCGATCACATACAGCAGGCCGCAACGGATGCCTGTAGCTTCGTGGAGGGCTTGGCCAAGGAGGATTTCCTGGAGGACAAGCGCACCCAGCAGGCCGTCATCATGAGCCTCGTCATCATCGGCGAGGCTGTCACGAAGGTCATGGATGGCTATGCCGAGTTCGCCCAGACACACGGGCAAGTGCCATGGCGCAACATGCGCGGCATGCGCAACCGCATCGCCCATGGCTATTTCGACATCAACCTCGATCTGGTGTGGGACACCGTGCAGACGGCCTTGCCTGAATTGCTCAGGCAATGGCCATCCATTCGCCGGGATGCGGACGGCGCCAGGCCGGGCTGACCGGTGCTGCGCGAGTGTCCGCAACTGGCCTGATCAACCCCCGGGGTCCGGATCACAGGCCGGCCCCGGCGTCGCCTTGCGCGCCTGCACGGTCTGCAGCGTGCCCCGCAGCGCGCGCTGCTGCGCGGTCAGGAAGCTCATCAGCCCGCCCAGGTCGCTCAGTTGTTGGTCGGGGCCGGCCATGCAGCACAGGTCGATCACCAGGCCCATCTGGTGCATGCAGTCCTTGAGGCGATAGACCTCGTATTCGGAAATGGGGTAGTACAGGCTGGTCTCTTCCCTCGGCACTTGCGGGGAGGAGAAGAAAGGCAGGGAGGCGTGTGCTCCGCTGGGCGCATCGATGTCAGGCATGGCGGCTCCTTTGGCATGAACTGGCACCCCCTAGCGGAGGTCCCGCACAGCCCCGCCAAAACGGAACTGTGCCCAGCGCAGCACACTGGGAAGATGGAAAAGCCGCTGTCTCGTTGTAAAGACAAACGGCTGCTGCTCCTTTGCTTTCGGGCCGCCAAGCCCGTATCCCCCGAGGGGATCGCGAAATGGTACTCCAAATGCGCGTCCTGCCGCGCTCTGAAGCCAGGTTCAACCTTGGGGTCGCTGCGCGTGCAGCCCCATGTGGTACAGCCCCCAGGGCGCCTGCGCAAAACGTTCCTTGAGCGGCTTGCCTGCCAGATCGGCAATGCGGTCGGCGTCATACATGGCCCATTGCGGGCCCAGGCCGCCCAGGCCCAGGCGCAGGCCGTCCATGCGCGTGGCCAGCAGCATGCGCCATTGCAGGGCCTGCGCCAGCGGCAGCTGGGCGCGGTAGCCGTCGATGGCCTGCAGGGTGATCCACTGGCCCTTGGCCGCTGCGGCGGCGCTGTCCACGCCGGCCGCCTGCAGCACGGTGGCCAGCAGCGGGCCGCGCAGCCGGTGGGGCTGGCCGTCGTATTCGATATGGGGCGTGATCTCCACCGTGGGCAGGCGCTCCAGCGCACCGGCCCCTGTGGTCCAGGCCGAGTCGAAGGCCAGGCCATGGTTTTTCAGCAGCAGATCGGCCACCGGGTCCAGCGGCCCCCGGTTGCCGCGCACGCCGGGGCCGCTGATGGTGAGCACGGCGGCTTCGGTGCTTTTCCCGGGGGCGGCGGGGGCGGCCAGGGCGCTTTCGCACAGGGCCAGGCCGGTGGCTGCGCTGGCGGCCAGCAGGCTGCGGCGTGAAAGCGGGCTCCGGCTTGCGGATGCGGTCATGGGGAACTCCTGGGGGTGCGTGGCGATGTGCCAGCGCCGATTTTCCGTGAAGTGCCCATCCTGCGCGACAACGCCGCGCCCGCTGCGGTCAGCAGGCCCAGCAGCGCAATCCCCCCGGCGCCCAGCGCTGGAATGGGCGCCGCAGATGGTGCGGGGGCCGCCGTGACGGTCACGGTGTTGCTGTCCGAGCCGGAGGTATTGCCATCACCGGGCACATAGCGCGCCTGCACCGTGGCCGTGCCCGGTGGCAGCCGGGGCACGCTGCAGCTGGCCTGCCCGCCGGTCACCGCAACGCTGGCGCACAGCACCTGCGTTCCGTTCAAGAAATCCACCGTGCCGCTGGCGCCGGCAGGCAGCGTGACCTGGGCGCTGAAAGTCACGCTCTGGCCATGGCCTGGCGCAGCGGGGGAGGCCGACAGGTGGGCGCTGGTGGCTGCCGGGCCGATCACAACGGTCACGGCTGCGGGTTCGGTGGTGGCGCCGTTGGCATCGGTGGCGGTCAGCGTGAAGCTGTAGCTGCCTGCCGCCTGCGTGGCTGGGGCCGAGAGGGGGCCGGCGGCCTGGCTGAAGCCTGCGGGCAAACCGCTCACGCTGTAGCTGAACGGCCCCACGCCGCCGCCGGGCACGGGCGCCAGCGGCTGGCTGTAGGCCGTGCCGTAGGTGCCGGAGGGCAGGCTTGCCGTGACGCTGAAGGCCGTGAAGCTGGCCTGCACGCTCCTGGCTGCATCGATGGTGACGCTGCAGGTGGGCGTGCTGCCGCTGCAGGCGCCGCTCCAGGCGGCAAAGGCATGGCCAGCGTCGGGCGTGGCGGCCAGGGTCACCAGGGTGGGCGCGCCTTCGAAGTAGCCATAGCCGGCCTGGCACAGGCCGCCTGGGCGGCCGCAGTCCTGTACGGCACCCGTGGCTGCAGGCGGGGAGGCCTGCGCCGATACGCCGCCCGCGCCGCTGGCCAGCACGGTCAATGCCGCCTGGAAGACGTTCGCCTCCACGGCGCCGATGTCGCACCGTGCACCCTGGGGCCTGACCACGCCGCGCTGGTCCGTGCCGGGTGCGGCAGTGCAGGCCACCCCGTCCAGTGCCGGGCTGCCGGTGGTGTTCAACATGGTCTGGGTGGGGCCGCCGTGGCTGGCCAGGGGGCCGAGCTGCGGGTTGCCCGTGGTGAAGGCCAGGGCGCTGATGTCGGCATTGTTCAGGGCCTGCGCCAGGCCCAGCAGATTGTTGCTGCCGCTGGCATCGCTGGTGCCGCCATTGCGCAGGTCCAGCACCACGTCCCTGCCAGCGGGCTGTTTGGTGGCCGGCTCGAACACGCTGTCCTGGACAATGCTGGCCTGCATCTGCAGCGAGGCACCGCTGCGGGTGCAGCTGATGTTGCCACCCGCACTGCAGGCGGCCTGGGAATCGCCCAGGCTATAGATGGCGCCGCCTTGCGCGGCCGGGTTGTCGTCGCCATTGGCCTGCACGGTATTGCCGGCCAGGGTGGAGAAACGGATGGTGAGCACGCCGTTGTAGTTGAAAACGGCGCCACCCAGGCCGGCGCCGCCGCCGCTGCTGTTGCCCAGCCCGCCGTGTGCACCGTTGCCAGCCAGGGTGACCTGGTTCAGCGTCAAGGTGCCTGCGTTGTTGAAAATGGCCCCTCCCATGCCGCCTGCGCCACCGCCAGCGTCGAAGGGGCCGCCCCCACCGTTGCCGGCGCCGAAGCCGCCACCGCTGCCACGACGGCCACCACCACCGCCAAATCCGCCACCGCCGGAGCCGCCGCCGCCACCACCGAAGCCGCCGTTCTTGCCGCTGGCGCTGCCACTGCCACCGCCCAGGCCGCCATCGTTCGGGCCGCCAGCGTTCGGCCCTCCCCCCGGGGACAAAGTCCCATCCTCGCCCACGCCGGCACCTGCAAAGGAGTTCAAGGAAAGCCTGCCTCCTTGCCCCCCTTGTGCGTGATTGCGCGTGAGCGTGCTGCGTTCGATGGTGAGCTGGCCCCGATTGAAGATGGCACCGCCCGCACCCAGCGCGCCGCCGCCAAAGCGGCTGGAGCCGCCTGTGGCCTGCCCCCCGGCCAGGGTCAGGCCGCGCAGGACCAGGCCACCCTGCGCATCGATGTCGAACAGCCGGAAACCGGGTGCGGTACCGAGGCGCTGCACGCTCACGCCCTGGGGCGTCAGGCCATTGGCGGTGGCATCGATGGTGATGTGCTTGCCGCTGATGAAGAAGGCGCTGGGGCCGAACTGCGAGACGTAGCCGGGCCAGCTGGCCAGCGGCAGGCAGGTGGCGCCGGCGGCCTGCCCGGTGTCCAGGCAGTTGGTAAAGCGGGTCAGCGAGATGGTTTGTCCATCCAGGGCCGCGCCGAAGACGATGGTGTCGCCATCGGCGGCATGGTTGATGGCGTCGCGCAGGGTGTCGCAGTTGCGGTCGCCTGCGGCAGGCGAGCATTGCGCACGAGACAGCGGCTCGGTGTCTGCAATCTCGCCGGCGGTGGTGACGGTGAGTGTGGCGGCCTGGGCCGCGGCGCCGGCAAGGGCCAGTGCCAACCCGACCGTCAGGCCCGGCAATGTCCGGACCCAGGGGCTTGGCGTGGGTATGGGTGGTACGTCGGCTGCAGCAGACGGGTGGATGATGGACATGGCGGACCCCCTCGGTAGGCACAGCATCTCGGTGATGTGCTGAAGAGGGCAAATCTATGGGGTGTCCGGCTTTCTGTATGTCCCCCGTTCGGGCTACATGGCCGATGAGAGGGGCGGGGTCGCCATGCCGCTCATGTCGCCCATGTCGCCTATCCGGGCGACATGACAGCGGTCTTGTTCCATGTGAACATGCGGCCCTCGCCACGCACTCCACCTCCATGGACACGCACACAGACCCTTACTCTGCCGCCGCGACGGGTGGCGCCACACCCATCCGCGTGGCCGTGGTGGAGGACGACGCCGCCTGCCGCCATGCCCTGGTGGGCGTGATCAATGCCGCGAAGGACATGGTCCTGTGCTGGGCGGCAGCCAGCCGCGCGGAGGCCCTGCACCAGCTCGGCCGGGCCGATGGGGCCGGTGCCATGGACGTGATGCTGGTGGACCTGGGCCTGCCCGACGGCAGCGGCCTGGAGGTGATTGCTGCCGTGCGCACCCGCCACCCCGGGGCGGCGGTGATGGTCAGCACCATCTTTGGCGACGAGCAGCATGTGCTGGCCGCCATCGAGGCCGGCGCCATGGGCTATCTGCTCAAGGACCTGGCCGCCGACGCGGTGCTGGAGGAAGTGCGCAGCCTGCACGCGGGCGGCAGCCCCATCAATCCCATGGTGGCGCGCAAGCTGCTGCTGCGCCAGCAGCGGGCCGGGGCGGTGGCAGGGCTGGAACGGCCTGTGGAGCCGCAGGCCGCCGCGCAGGCGCTGTCCGCGCGCGAGCTGGAGGTGCTGCGCCTGGTGGCGCGCGGCCATACGCTGGACGAGGTGGCGCGCCAGCTGGGCGTGTCGCGCCACACGGTGCGCACCTTCGTGCGGCGCATCTACGGCAAGCTGCAGGTGTCCAGCCGCACGCAGATGATGCATGTGGCCTTGCAGCGGGGCTGGCTGGCCGAGGGGCGGCAATGAGCGCCGCGAGGGTGGGCAGATGACGCAGCCGCTGCTGCAGGGGAGGGTCTTGCTGGTTTCGGCGGGACTGGTGGCGCTGGCGATGCTGCTGGCGGGGGCATTCGGGCTGCGTGGCCCCGCCGCAGGCGAAGCGGTGCAACTGCGCCAGGCGCAGCTGTGGCGGTCGGACAGCCCGCACTGGGCGCCGCCTGCGGCGCTTGTGTCGGCCGACGACGCGGTGCTGGATGCATCGACGCCGTGGAGCGATGTGGACCTGCCCTATGGGGGCGACAGGGCCGTGTCGGGCAGCGGCGACCTGGCAGCGGCGCCGCCCGAGGTGCGCTGGTTCCGCGCCGTGGTGCCGCCTGAGGCCCTGGTGCCTACGCCGCAGGGCGCGCGCCTGTATATCCCGCGCTGGCAGACGGTGGGCACGGTGGCGGTGTATGTGGATGGGAAGCTGGCCTGGCAGACGCGCGGCAGCCGGGTGTGGAACAGTTTCAACCGGCCGGTGTGGCTGGACCTGGGCGGGCTGGCGCAGCCGGGCAGACCGCTGCAGGTGCATGTGCGCATGGCCAGCCAGCAGGGCGTGGGCGGGGCGCTGTCCAGCCTGTGGGCGGGGCCGGCCGAGTCGCTGCGCCTGTCCTGGCGGCTGCGCAGCCTGCTCCAGGCCGATCTGGTGGTCTATACGGCAGGCTCCTACCTGGTGCTGGGCCTGTTCGCGCTGGCGCTGTGGACGCTGCAGCGGCGGCGCGGGGATGTGGTGTTCCTGCTGTTCTTCCTGATGTCGCTGTGCCAGTTGCTGGGCTCGCTGCAGTTCATGGTGGACGGCGAGGGGCTGGCCCTGTCGGACGGCTGGTTCTCCTGGCTGACGCTGGCCGGCCTCATGGGCGCCACGGTGGCGGCCTTCCATTTCCTGTGCCTGATGCAGCGCAGGCGCCGGCCCTGGCTGGCGCGGGTGCTGCAGGGCTATGTGGGCACGGTGGTGCTGGTGGCGGTGCCGCTGTGGGGGCCGGCGCACGAGACCATCCTGCCGCTGCTGCGGCTGCTGATGGTGCCGCCGGAGATCCTGGTGCTGTGCATGGCCGTGGCGGGCGCCTGGCGCATGCGCGATGGCGGCAGCACCATGCTGGCCGTGTGGATGCTGCTGTCGTTTCCCATCGGCTTCCATGACCTGGCGCTGCAAAGCTACCTGATCAGCATGGAGAGCATCTACCTGACGCCCTATGTGTACCTGGGGCTGTTCACGCTGTTCCTGCTGGTGGCCTACCGGCGCTACAACGGCGCGCTGGCCGTGGCAGAGAACGCCAACCTGCATCTGGCGGAACGGCTCAAGGCCCAGGAGGCGGAGCTGGCCCAGGCCCATGAACGCCTGCTGGCCGTGGAGCGCGAGCAGACGCTGATGCAGGAGCGCCAGCGCCTGATGCGCGAGATGCACGACGGCGTGGGCTCTTCGCTGATGAGCGCGCTGCGCGTGGTGGAGTTCAACCAGGCCGGCACGGTGGACCTGGTGCAGCTGCTGCAGGAGTGCATCGATGACCTGAAGCTGTCCATCGACTCGCTGGAGCCGCTGGACTGCGACCTGCTGGCGCTGCTGGCCGGGCTGCGCTACCGGCTGGGGCCGCGCCTGGAGGGGGCGGGGCTGCGGCTGCACTGGGAGGTGAGCGACCTGCCCGCGCTGCCCTGGCTGGACGCGCAGGCCGCCCTGCATGTGCTGCGCATCCTGCAGGAGGTGCTGACCAACATCATCAAGCACAGCGGCGCGCGCGAGATCACGGTGCGCACGGCCCAGGCCCCCCTGGACGGCCGGGCCGGCGTGCAGGTGCTGGTGGAGGACGACGGCCACCCCTTCGACCGCGCCCAGGCACCCACCGAGGGCCGCAAGGGACTGGCGAACATGCGCACGCGCGCGCTGGCGCTGCAGGCGCGGCTGGACTGGGCGCCGCTGGCCGGCGGCAATCGCTTCACGCTGTGGATGCCGCTGGAGCGGGCGGGGCCCTAGCCCTGCGCCGTGCGCGCCATGTAGCGCTTGCGCCAGAAGAACATGGTCAGGCCCACGGCAATCGCCATCATCGAGCCCATGGCCCACCAGAAGCCGTCCTGCTTGTGCACCAGGGGGATGAACTCGAAGTTCATGCCGAAGATGCCGGCAATCAGGTTCAGCGGCAGGAACACGGCCGTCAGCGCGGTCAGCGTGCGCATGATGTCGTTGGTGCGGTTGCTCTGCACCGAAAAATGCATCTGCACCACGGTCTCGGTGCTTTGCTCCAGCCGCCGCACGTGGTGGACCACGCGCTCTATGTGTTCCAGCACGTCGCGGCTGCGCACCTTGAGCAGGTCCAGCTCGCGCAGCGCCGCCACGCCCTCGGGAGGCGCCCAGGTCTCCAGCGCGTCGATCCAGTCCTGCACGGCGGCGCGCTGGTCTTCGCAGACTTCGTCCAGCTCATGCAGGGCCAGCCGTGCGTCCAGCAGCGCCCCCCAGTTGGCAAAGCGCGTGCGCGGGCGCAGCAGCTCGGTCTGCCAGTGGTCCAGCTGGCGCGACAGTTCGCGGCGCAGGTCCAGGAAGCCGTCCACGATGAGGTTGACCACGCGCAGCATGAGGTCGGCCGGGCTGGCCGGCAGCCGCGTGCCGGATGTGGGGTTCAGCCGTCCCTCGCGCAGATCGCTGGGCATGGCGGCCAGCAGCCGCGCGGCATAGGCGTCGCGCACGGTGCAGTCGTCGGGGTGCACGGACAGCAGCACCTGGTCGAACATGGCAAAGCCCACGGGGCTGGTGTCGATGTTGCGCAGCACGGGCGGGCCTGTGCGGCGCACGGGAGGCGAGGGGGGCGCCGCCTGCGCCGCAGGCGAAGAGGCCGTGCCGGCCTGCGCGGCGGCACGCGCCTGCCCGCTGGCCAGGCGGCGAAAGACCAGCAGGTCGTACTGCGAGGTGTAGTCGTAGCGCGATGGCAGCTGGGCGTTGAGCAGGTCCGAGACATGCAGGTCCACCAGCTGCTGGCCCGACAGCAGCTGCAGCGTGCGCTGCACGTCGGCCAGCCGCTCCTGCAAGGTGGCGCGGGTGCAGGAGATCCACAGGAAGCCCTGCGCGGGCGCCTGCCCGGGCAGGTCGGCCAGTTCGGTGGCGCCGCCCGGCTGCAGGTGGAAGATGCGCATGCTCCTGGCGTTCCCGGCTGGGGGAGCGGCTCCCGTGCCCGTGGGCGGCGTCACCGGCGGCATGCGTTCAGCCGCGCAGCTTGCGCGCGGCGTCGATGGCGAAATAGGTCAGGATGCCGTCGGCACCCGCACGCTTGAAGGCCAGCAGCGATTCCATCATCACCTGGTCATGGTCCAGCCAGCCGTTGGCGGCGGCGGCCTTGAGCATGGCGTACTCGCCGCTGACCTGGTAGGCGAAGGTGGGCACGCCGAATTCGTCCTTGACGCGGCGCACCACGTCCAGGTACGGCATGCCGGGCTTGACCATGACCATGTCGGCACCCTCGGCCAGGTCCTGGGCGACTTCGCGCAGGGCCTCGTCGGTGTTGGCGGGGTCCATCTGGTAGACGTTCTTGTCGGCCTTGCCCAGCGCGCCGCGCGTACCCACGGCGTCGCGGAACGGGCCGTAGAAGGCGCTGGCGTACTTGGCGCTGTAGGCCATGATGCGGGTGTGGATGTGGCCATGGGCCTCCAGCGCCTCGCGGATGGCGCCGATGCGGCCGTCCATCATGTCGCTGGGCGCCACCATGTCCACGCCGGCCTCGGCATGGGTGAGCGCCTGGCCCACCAGGACCTGCACGGTCTCGTCGTTGATGATGTAGCCGGACTCGTCGAGGATGCCGTCCTGGCCGTGGCTGGTGTAGGGGTCCAGGGCCACGTCGGTCATCACGCCCAGTTGCGGGAACTCCTTCTTGAGCGCACGCACCACGCGCGGGATCAGGCCGTCGGGGTTGAGCGCCTCCTTGCCGTCGGGCGTCTTCAGCGAGGTCTCGATGGCGGGGAACAGCGCCAGGAACGGGATCTCCAGCTGCACGCACTGCTCTGCCACGGGCAGCAGCAGGTCCAGGCTCAGGCGGTCCACGCCGGGCATGGAGGGCACGGCCTCGCGCTGGTTCGTGCCTTCGTGCACGAACACGGGGTAGATGAAGTCATGGGCCGTGAGCACGTTCTCGCGCACCAGATTGCGCGTGAAGGCGTCGCGGCGCAGGCGGCGGGGGCGGTTGAGCGGGAAGGGGGTGGGGCTGGACAGATGCATGCCGAAAATTGTGCCCCATTCCCGCCGCAGGCCCCGCAACCCCGGCGACGACGCCGGCACGCGGGACTCGGCTTTTGCGCCTGCGCAGCCTGGCGCACCCCTGTACGCACGTACACTGCCCGCATGCTGTGGGTCAAAGCCTTTCATATCGTTTTCGTGGCAAGCTGGTTCGCGGGCCTGTTCTATCTGCCTCGCATCTTCGTCAACGTGGCCATGGTCACGCCCGGCTCGGTGGCCGAGCGCGAGCGCCTGCTGCTCATGGCACGCAAGCTGCTGCGCTTCACCACGCTGCTGGCCGTGCCCGCATTGGGCCTGGGCCTGTGGCTGTACCTGGGCTACGGCATCGGCAAGGGGCCGGGCAACGGCTGGATGCATGCCAAGCTGGCCGGCGTGCTGCTGGTCATCGGCTACCACCATGCCTGCGGGCGCCTGCTGCGCAAGCTGATCGACAACCGGGACCAGCACAGCCACCGCTGGTTCCGCTTCTTCAACGAGGTGCCGGTGCTGCTGCTGGCGGCCATCGTCATCCTGGTGGTCGTCAAACCTTTCTGAGAAACCGTTCCAACGAAGAGGGAGGCAGGGCGTGGTGCAAAAGACTTCGGCCTGGCCGCTGGCACTGGTCTATGCGGTGCTCATCGTTTTCGCCAGCCTGTTTCCCTTCGATGGCTGGCGTGCCCAGGGCATTGATCCGCTGGTCTTCCTGACGGCAAAGATCCCGCCGCCGTACTGGACCTGGTTCGACGTCAATACCAATATCGTCGGCTACGCGCCGCTGGGCTTTTTCCTGGCGCTGGCCCTGGTGCGCAGCGGCAGCCCGCGCGCGGCCGTGCCGCTGGCGGCGCTGGCAGGCACCCTGCTGTCGCTGTCCATGGAGTTCCTGCAGATCTACCTGCCGCGGCGCGTTCCCTCCAATCTGGATCTGGTGCTCAATGCGGGCGGCACCTTGTTGGGCGCGCTGGTGGCGCTGCTGCTGGAGCGCCTGGGCGCCCTGGCGCGCTGGAGCGCCTTTCGCACCCATTGGCTGGGCGAGGATGGCGGCGGCGCCATGGTGCTGCTGGCGCTGTGGCCCTGGGCGCTGCTCTTTCCCGCCGCCGTGCCCTTTGGCCTGGGCCAGGTGCTGGAGCGGCTGGAGCAGGGGCTGCTGGATCTGCTCGAAGGCACGCCCTTTCTCATGTGGCTGCCGCTGCGCGAGTCGGCCCTGACGCCGCTGTCGCCCGTGACCGAGATGCTGTGCGTGATGCTGGGCCTGTGGGTGCCCTGCCTGCTGGCCTATTGCGTGATGCGCCACATGGGCCGGCGCGCCGTGCTGGCGGGCTCGGCCATCGTGATCGGCATCGCGGTCTCGGCGATGTCGGCCGCGCTGAGCTGGGGGCCTGCCCATGCCTGGGAGTGGGTGGACCTGCCGGTGCGCATGGGCGTATGGGGCGGCGTGGGCCTGGCCATGGTGGCCCTGCCGCTGCCGCGCCGCGCCTGTGCAGCCCTGCTGATGCTGGTGCTGGTGCTGCAACTGAGCATCCTGAACCAGGCGCCCACCAGTGCCTATTTCTCCGAGACGCTGCAGGCCTGGGAGCAGGGGCGTTTCATCCGCTTCTACGGGCTGGGGCAGTGGCTGGGCTGGCTGTGGCCCTATGCCACCCTGGTCTACGTGCTGCTCAGGGTGGCGCGCCGCGATGCAGGGCCGCTGCCGCCTGCACCTTCAGCGCCCCCGGCGCCTTCGGGGCAGCAGACGCAGGCCTAGAATCCGCTGCATGAGCGAAAACCCACGTCCCGGGGCCGAAGGCGGCCAGCAAGGCGCAGGCAACTACTATGCGCGCCACATCTTCTTTTGCCTCAACGAGAGGCCTGGCGGCGAGGACTGCTGTGCGCTGCACGGCGCCAAGGCAGGCTTCGACCACTGCAAGAAGCAGGTCAAGCAGCTGGGCCTGGCCGGCAAGGGCCAGGTGCGCGTGAACAAGGCCGGCTGCCTGGACCGCTGCGCGGGCGGGCCCGTGGCCGTGGTCTACCCCGAAGGCACCTGGTACACCTTCGTGGACGAGACCGATATCGACGAGATCGTCGAGTCCCATCTCAAGAACGGCCAGCCCGTGGAGCGCCTGCTGCTGCCGCCCGACGTGGGCCGCTGAGCACCGGCTGGAACTTTGGGCCTTTCCGGGCATCAGTGCTTTGTCAGCTTGGACTGGCTGCTACTACTAGGATAGCGATTGTGAATGCGCAGACCGAACGTTTGACCCTGACCGGCCTTGCCGGGGCCGTGGAGGCCCTGCGCGACGCGCCGGCCGCCGATGCGACTGCGCGCGGCGTGGCCATCATCGCCCACCCCCATCCGCTGTTTGGCGGCACCATGGACAACAAGGTGGTGCAGACCCTGGCGCGGGCCTTCGTGCAGTGCGGCTACACGGCCGTACGCTTCAACTTCCGTGGCGTGGGTGCCAGTGCCGGCGAGCACGACGCAGGCATCGGCGAGGCCGAGGACATGCTGTCCGTGGTCCGCCAGGTCGCTCCCGAAGGGCCGATCGCGCTGGCGGGCTTTTCCTTCGGCGCCTTCGTCACCAGCCATGTGCTGGCGGGCCTGTGGAATGAAGGCCGGGTGGAAAAGGCTGTGCTGGTGGGCACGGCGGCCAGCCGTTTCTCGGTGGCCCCCGTGCCGCCCGAAGCCCATGACCGGACATTGGTGGTGCACGGCGAAGCCGATGACACGGTGCCGCTGTCGGCCGTCATGGACTGGGCGCGCCCGCAGATACTGCCTGTTACCGTCGTGCCCGGGGGCGGTCATTTCTTTCACGGACAATTGCCGCTGCTCAAGAGTCTCGTGGTCCGCCATTTGCGCTCACTTCCCTAGCGGCCCGCGCCGCTGCTCAATAGGCCCGCCCCAGCCGGCGGGCATCTTCCGCCTTTCCTGCTTTACCTGCCCTTTAGCGAGAGTTTTCCTCATGAAGCCCATTTCCTCCACGCTGCGAGTCCTGGCACTGGCAGCGGCCATGGCGCCGGCCCTGGCGCTGGCGCAGATCACCCCGCCCCAGCCGCCCGAGATCGCGGCGCGCAACTATCTGCTGGTCGATGTCACCGCCAACCAGGTGCTGGGTGCCAAGGACATCGATGCGCCCATCGAGCAGGCCTCGCTGACCAAGCTCATGACCGGCTACCTGGTCTTCGACGCACTGCGTGCCAAGAAGATCACGCTGGAGCAGCGCCTGCCCGTCAGCGAGCGCGCCTGGAAGATGCCGGGCTCGCGCATGTTCATCGACCCCAAGATGCAGGTGCCGGTGGATGACCTGATCAAGGGCATGATCGTGCAGTCCGGCAACGACGCCACCATGGCCCTGGCCGAAGGCGTGGGCGGCTCGGCCGAGAACTTCGTGCGGCTCATGAACGAGCAGGCCAAGGCGCTGGGCATGAAGAACACCAGCTACAAGAACCCCGAAGGCCTGACCGAGCCCGGCCACCTGACCACGGCGCGCGACCTGTCCATCCTCGCGCAGCGCCTGATGCAGGACTTCCCCGAGTACATGCACTACTACTCGACCAAGAAGTACTTCTACCCGGGCACGCCGGCCTCCAACGGCACCAACCGCAACTCGCTGCTGTTCCGCGACCCGACCGTGGACGGCCTCAAGACCGGCCACACCGCTGCGGCCGGCTACTGCCTGGTGGCCACGGCCAAGCGCGATCTGCCCAACGTGGGCAGCCGCCGCCTGATCTCCATCGTGCTGGGCGCCGCCAGCGAGAACGCGCGCGCCAATGAAAGCCAGAAGCTGCTGAACTGGGGCTATGCGGCCTTCGACTCGGTCAAGCTGTTCGACGCCGAGCAGGCCGTGGCCACGCCCGAGGTCTGGAAGGGCAAGGCGGGCACCGTCAAGATCGGCCGCACCACGCCCATCGTGGTCACCGTGCCGGCCGGCAGTGGCGGCAAGCTGAGCACCGAAGTCGTGCGCCAGGACCCGCTGATCGCTCCGTTCACCAAGGGCCAGGCCATGGGCACGCTCAAGGTCAAGCTGGGGGCCGACACCGTGGCCGAAGTGCCGCTGGTGGCGCTTGAAGGCGTGGAGCAGGCTGGCTTCTTCGGCCGTGCCTGGGATGCGATCCGCCTCTGGATCAAGTAAGCCCCGCGCCTGTCGCGCAGGCCCTCGCGTACCGGCTTGAAGGGGGTGCAGTTGTGCGATCTCCTGCAAGCTGGTACAGTCGAGGGCTTTTCGGAATTTCCGAAGGGATTCACGTTTTCGCTTTTCGCAAGCAATTCACGTTTAGGGACGTTTATTAATGCCAACCATTAACCAACTCGTGCGTCAGGGCCGCACGGTCGAAGTTGTCAAATCCAAGAGCCCTGCTATGGAAAACTGCCCTCAGCGCCGCGGCGTGTGCACCCGTGTGTACACCACGACGCCCAAGAAGCCTAACTCCGCTCTGCGTAAGGTTGCCAAGGTGCGCCTGACCAACGGCTTCGAGGTCATCTCCTACATCGGTGGTGAAGGCCACAACCTGCAAGAGCACAGCGTTGTGCTGGTGCGCGGCGGCCGTGTGAAGGACTTGCCCGGTGTGCGTTACCACATCGTGCGTGGCTCCCTTGACCTGCAAGGCGTCAAGGACCGCAAGCAAGCCCGTTCCAAGTACGGCGCGAAGAAGCCCAAGGCCAAGTAAGCCCTGCGTTTTTTCGAAGAAGGTGCTGTATCCCGCGTGGCGCGAGATCCAGCGTAGTGACCCCAAACGCAAGTGTTTTGCGCGGGTCGAGTAAGTGGGAGTCCTGTTGGCTCTCGCGGTGTCTGAAAAGACGCCAACTGAAGCAAGATAGAGGTAAAAAATGCCACGTCGTCGCGAAGTCCCCAAACGTGAAATCCTGCCGGATCCCAAGTTCGGCAATGTCGAGCTGTCCAAGTTCATGAACGTGATCATGGAAGGCGGCAAGAAGGCGGTCGCAGAACGCATCATCTACGGTGCCCTGGACCTGATTCAAAAGAAGCACCCTGACAAAGACCCGCTGGAAGCCTTCATCGTTGCCATCAACAACGTGAAGCCCATGGTCGAAGTGAAGTCCCGCCGCGTCGGCGGTGCCAACTACCAGGTGCCCGTCGAAGTGCGTCCCGTGCGTCGCCTGGCCCTGTCCATGCGTTGGCTGAAGGAAGCTGCACGCAAGCGCGGCGAGAAGTCCATGGCCCAGCGCCTGGCCAACGAGCTGCTCGAGGCCACCGAAGGCCGTGGCGGCGCCATGAAGCGCCGTGACGAAGTGCACCGCATGGCCGAAGCCAACAAGGCGTTCAGCCACTTCCGCTTCTAAGAGCGCTTCGCTCCTGATCAGACGGGCCGCATGCATTTTTGCCTGCGGCCTTGTCTCGATTAGGAGCATCCCCAGATAAGACTGCTGTCCGTCTGCACCATGAGGCTGGAACGGGCAGAGACTCCCTCCATACGATCAATCAAGGATCCATCATGGCTCGCAAGACCCCCATCGAGCGCTACCGCAATATCGGTATCTCCGCCCACATCGACGCCGGCAAAACCACCACCACCGAACGTATCCTGTTCTACACCGGTGTGACCCACAAGCTGGGCGAAGTGCACGACGGCGCTGCTACGACCGACTGGATGGAGCAAGAGCAAGAGCGCGGCATCACCATCACTTCCGCTGCAGTGACCTGCTTCTGGAAGGGCATGGACCTGTCCTACCCCGAGCACCGTTTCAACATCATCGACACCCCCGGCCACGTGGACTTCACCATTGAGGTGGAGCGTTCCATGCGCGTGCTGGACGGCGCCTGCATGGTGTACTGCGCCGTGGGCGGCGTGCAGCCCCAGTCGGAAACCGTGTGGCGTCAGGCCAACAAGTACAAGGTGCCTCGTCTGGCCTTCGTGAACAAGATGGACCGTACCGGCGCCAACTTCTTCAAGGTCGTCGAGCAGATGAAGCTGCGCCTGAAGGCCAACCCCGTGCCCGTCGTGATCCCGATCGGTGCCGAAGAAAACTTCAAGGGCGTGGTCGACCTCGTCAAGATGAAGGCCATCATCTGGGACGAAGCCTCGCAAGGCATGAAGTTCGAATACCACGAAATCCCCGCCGAGCTGGTGGAGACCGCCAACAAGTGGCGTGAAAATCTCGTGGAAGCCGCTGCCGAAGCCAGCGAAGACCTGATGAACAAGTACCTGGAAGAAGGTACTCTGTCCGAAGAAGACGTGAAGGCCGGCCTGCGCGCTCGTACGCTGGCTACCGAAATCCAGCCCATGCTGTGCGGTACCGCCTTCAAGAACAAGGGTGTGCAGCGCATGCTGGACGCCGTGATCGACTACCTGCCGGCGCCTGTGGACATCCCTGACGTCACCGGTACCGATCCCGAAAACGAAGAAACCAAGCTCAGCCGCAAGGCAGACGACGGCGAAAAGTTCTCGGCCCTGGCCTTCAAGCTGATGACCGACCCGTTCGTCGGCCAGCTGACCTTCGTGCGCGTGTACTCGGGCGTCCTGACCAAGGGCGACACCGTGTTCAACTCGGTCAAGGGCAAGAAGGAGCGTATCGGCCGTATCGTGCAGATGATGGCCAACGAGCGCGTGGAAGTCGAAGAAATCCGCGCCGGCGACATCGCTGCCTGCGTGGGCCTGAAGGATGTGACCACCGGCGAAACGCTGTGCGCCGTCGAAGCTCCCATCGTGCTGGAACGCATGGTCTTCCCCGAGCCCGTGATTGCACAGGCCGTGGAGCCCAAGTCCAAGGCCGACCAGGAAAAGATGGGCATCGCCCTGTCGCGCCTGGCTGCTGAAGATCCGTCCTTCCGCGTGCGCACCGATGAAGAATCGGGCCAGACCATCATCGCCGGCATGGGCGAGCTGCACCTGGAAATCATCGTTGACCGCATGAAGCGCGAATTCAACGTGGAAGCCAACGTGGGCAAGCCCCAGGTGGCCTACCGCGAAACTATTCGCCAGAAGGTTACCGATGTGGACGGCAAGTTCGTTCGCCAGTCCGGCGGCAAGGGCCAGTACGGCCACGTCGTGCTGACCCTGGAACCCCAGGAAGCCGGCAAGGGCTTCGAGTTCGTCGACGAAATCAAGGGCGGTGTGGTTCCTCGCGAATACATCCCTGCGGTCGAGAAGGGCGTGATCGAGGCGTTGACTTCCGGCGTGCTGGCCGGCTACCCCGTGGTGGACGTCAAGGTGCGCCTGACCTTCGGTTCGTACCACGATGTGGACTCGAACGAAATGGCCTTCAAGATGGCTGCCATCTTCGGCTTCAAGGAAGGCGCCAAGAAGGCCAGCCCCGTCATCCTCGAGCCCATGATGGCCGTGGAAGTCGAGACGCCCGAAGACTACGCCGGCACCGTGATGGGCGACCTGTCCTCGCGTCGCGGCATGGTCCAGGGCATGGACGACATGGCCGGCGGTGGCAAGTCCATCAAGGCTGAAGTGCCGCTGTCGGAAATGTTCGGCTACGCCACTTCGCTGCGTTCGCAGACGCAAGGCCGCGCAACGTACACGATGGAGTTCAAGCACTACGCCGAAGCTCCCCGCAACGTGGCCGAAGCCATCGTGGCTGCTCGCGCCAAGTAAGGCTTTTTGTATAATCGAAGGCTTTTGAGTCGCAGCCCCTGAAAAGGGGCTGCGATTTTTGCCGGTCTGCGATCCCATGCCGTCCTGTCACCTGTGCGGGGCGACCAAGCAATGGGATGCAGACCTTAAACATCACACAGGTTTTGCTCTTTCGGAGAAATCATGGCAAAGGAAAAATTCGAGCG
>NZ_JBICKW010000028.1:0-77578 GCF_043104645.1 Delftia sp. WSY_12 | reverse complement strand
TCCTGCTGCGCCTTCCAGCGGGCCGTCACGTCCACGGCGCTGCCCGCGAAGCCCACGAGCCGGCCGTCGCGCAGCAGGGGGACGACGGCGATGTCGCAGAGTATTTCCCGGTGGCCCGGCAGCTGGAACATGGCCTGGCAGTTGCGCGGCGCCAGCCGGGCCAGGGGATCGAGCAGGGCCTGGATCTGCGCGCGGTACGGGCCGTCCACGATGTTCTCCAGCGGCTGCCCTACGGCCTCGGAGCTGGGCTGGCCGGTCAGCTGTTCCCAGCGTGCGTTCACGAAGGTCAGCAGACCCTCGCTGTCAGTGCGAAAGATCAGCTCCTGCACGCTGCGCATGAGCACGGCCATCTCATGCTCGCTGCGCGCCAGGCGTGCCTGGGCCTGCTCCATGGCCTGCTGTGCCGTCTTCTGCTCCCTGCGCGTCTTGAGCACCGACCAGCTCAGGCCCAGCACCAGGGCCAGCAGGGCCACGCCGGCCACGAAGAAGGCGAAGGCGTCATCCCTCCAGCGCGCCACCAGGGCTGCGTAGGGCTCCTCCACCACCAGCAGCAGGGGCCAGTTGCGCACGGTGCGAAACGACACGATCTCATGGGAGCCGAGCATGCCCGCGCCGATGTAGGAGCCGAATTCGCTGTGCGGCAGCCATTGCCGGAACAGCGGTGTCTGCAGCACGGCGGTCGCCTGCACGCCCGTGCCCGCATTGGTGCTGGCCAGCGGCCGGCCGTCGTAGGTCAGCAGCACGGCCTCGTAGCTGAGGATCTCCAGCGTGGCCTGGTAGAAGTTGGCCACGGCGTCGGGGTTGATCAGGGCCACCAGCACGGCGGGCATGCCGTTGTCCTGGTGAAAGCCCAGCAGCTGCGGCAGAAACGACACGCCGCGCGGCGACGGGTGCGCGCGGGGCGCCAGGGCCGACAGGCCACGGCCGGGCACCAGCCGGCCCAGCAGGGGCTTGCCGGGCACGACGACGGCGCTCTTGTCGTGCAGCAGCTCCTGCATGTCGATCTGCTGGCCGGCCTCGCCCGCCTGGGTGCTGGCCAGGATGAGTCCCTTGTCGTCGAGCAGGGCCATGCTGCGCAGGTAGGGCAGCTGGGCGATCAGCTGGGCCATGGCGGCCTCGCGCGTGCTGCGCGTGCTGCCGGCGGCCAGGATGGCGGGGTGGTGCGCCAGGCTGGACAGGGCCATTTCGGTGTTCTCGAAGGTCTTGGCCGTCTGGTCCTCCAGCACGCGCGCCAGCAATGCGGCCTGGGACTTGCTCTGGTCGGCCTCGGCGTGCAGCTGGCTCCAGACGAAGAGCACCAGCCCGGCAAGCACGCACAGGGCAAAGGTCAGCACCAGTGCCTTGATGTGGGCGCTGCGTCCGGCACCCAGGAAATGATGCGCGGTAGCTCGATCAGACATGATGAAGATGCTCCATCAGAAATTCCGGGGCGCGACGATGGCGGTCAACCCGTCGTGCGGCACAGGAACGGGCCGGGCCGGCGCGAACGCCTGCATCCAGTGCCAGCCGTCCGCCAGCCTGCGGCTGGACGGGCCGTCTGTCATGGACAGGTCCACGCGGCCGGTCTCCCGTGCGCGCATCATCATCAGTCGCTCCTTTCAAGGCTGGCCAGGATCTGCAGCAGCCGGGTCGGGCTGAAGGGCTTGACCAGGTATTCGTCGGCGCCCGCATTGAAGCCCGCCTCGCGGTCCTCTGCGCTGTCCCGGGCGGTGAGCAGCACCACCAGGGTATGCCGCAGATCGTAGGAGGTCTTGATGCGACAGCACACCTCCAGGCCGTCCAGCGTGCCGGGCATCATCATGTCCAGCAGCACGATATCGGGCTTGTTGCGCTGGGCCACGGCCCAGGCTTCGTCGGCGGTGGGCACCTCCATGACCTCGTAGGCGCCGGACTCCAGCGTCATGCGCAGCAGTTTGCGGATGTCGGCCTGGTCTTCGACGATCAGTATCTTCTTCATGGCGGACCTTTCACAACGCAGTTGAAGGGGGCTGCGTGAGGCTAAATCATAAATATCAAATTCATCAAATTTATATTGAATTTTTCAATCGTATTTGATGCAAAATTGCTGCCATGTCCGAGAACAGCACCCCATCAGGCCAAATTCCGCACTACACGACTGCCGAGGTGGCAAAGCTGCTGGGCATGGCCGTGCGATCGGTCCAGCTCATGGTCGATCGCGGCGAGCTGGAGGCCTGGAAGACGCCCGGAGGCCATCGCCGCATTACGCGCGCTTCCGTGGAGCGCTGGCGCAGCAGGCAGGGCGAGCGCGCAGCGCCCGGGGTGCCCGGCGCACCAGCGGTGGCACAGGCGCCGGCCCCTGCCCAGGCGGGTTCGGGCACCGGGCAGCGGGTGCTGCTGATCGAGGACTCCGTGCACTTCCAGAATCTGGTGCGCATGCTGGTGCAGCGTCACTTTCCCGACGTCCAGCTGCATGTGGCGAACGACGGGATCACGGGCATGGCGCTGTACGGCCAGATCCAGCCCGATGTGCTGCTGGTGGACATCCTGCTGCCCGACATCGATGGAGCCGCCCTGATCACCACCTTGCGCACCCATGAGCAGTTCGCGCGCTGCAAGCTGCTGGTGGTCACCTCGCTGGAGGCGTCAGAGCGCGAGGCCTATGCCTTCGCATTGGGCGGCGTGCGCGTGATCCACAAGCCCCAGCTGGTGCAGGAACTGCCCGAAGCGCTGGGCGGGCTGCTGGGCGGGCCGGCGGCGTGAACGCGCCCCTTCCCGCGGTCCTGCTGGTCGAGGACGATGCCTCGATTGCGCGGTTCGTTGCGCTGGCGCTGGAGGGCCTGCCCCTCACGCTGGTGTCTTGCACGAGTGCGGAGCAGGCCCAGCAACTGCTGCAAACCCAGCCCTTTGCCCTGCTGATCACCGATCTGATGCTGCCCGGCGCCTCCGGCGTGGAGCTGATCGAGTGGCTGCGCCGCTCGCCGCAGGCGGGCTGCTGCGCCGTGGTCTTCAGTGCGGGCGTGCGGGCCGATGTTGCGCTGCAGCTGGAGCAGTTGAAGGTGTGGCGCGTGCTGCTCAAGCCGGTGTCGGTGGCGCAACTGGTGGACTGCGTGGAGTCGGTGCTCCAGCAGCATGCGCCGCCTCCCCCTCCCAGGCAGGAGGCCGGGACGGGCGAGGGCGCCGATGCGCAGCCGGATGTGCGACCGGATGTGCAACCGGAGGCGCCGTCGGACGCGCTCGCCATTGCCAATTTCTTTGGTGGCGACGCAGGCCTGTTCCACAGCTACCGTGACATCTGCCTTGCACACTTGCCCGACGATATCGCCCGGATGGAGGTCCTTATCGCGGAGCAGAACGCCATGGCCCTGCGCAGGCAGGCGCACAGCCTGCAGAGCGTGTTGCGCCTGCTGGGACAGGAGCGGGCCAGCGGACTGACCAGGAGCCTGGAGCAGGCCTGCCTGGCCGGCGACTGGGCCGGTGTCACCGATGTCTGGCGGCCACTGGGCGAAGCCTTGCAGCAGCTGCTGGAAAGCGCAGGCCAGCGCGACCCGCGCGACTGAGCGCCGTCCTGCCCCGGCTTCAGCCCGGCGGCCTGCGCCGCAGCCATCCATGCCAGATCCCTGCCGCCGTGGGAACGGCCAGGCAGACGCCGGCCAGCATGTCGCCAAGGCCGCCGTCGCTGAACAGGGCCGAGACCAGGCCGATGGCCGTCAGCACACCCAGCGCGATGGGCCAGCCCCAGAGGGCGAGAAAGCCCCGGTGTCGCGCGCCGCTCATGCCGAGACCTCCTTGCCGCGCGGCGCGGGCTGCGGGGCCGGCACGCTCTTGCCCTTGTTGACCCACAGGTACAGGCCGGTGCCCAGCACGATGATGCTGGCGATGTCCAGCAGCGCCCAGAGGATCTGCATGGCCCGCCCGCCGTAGTCGCCGAAGTGCAGCGGCTGGGACACCAGCAGCGCCGTCAGATACCAGGGCAGGGCGGGCGCGGCCGTGACCTGGGCGGTCCTGGCGTCCACCAGCACGGGCAGGAACAGGCGCGAGGTCAGGGGCTCGTTGCCGCGCAGGAAGAAGGTGTGGTGGTGCGGGCTGGAGAACGTGGTGCCGGGGAAGGCGATGAAGTACAGCCTGGTGCCCGGCACCTGCTGCTGGGCGGCCTGCAGCGATTGCTGCAGCGAGGCGCGCTCCGCCACCGGCACCGTGTCCTGGCCCTGGTAGGGCGCCAGCACGCTGCTGAGCTGGTCATGCTGCCAGTACTTGATCAGCAGGTCGGCCCAGGTATTGATCATGCCGGTGGCGCCCACCACGAACAGCCACACCAGGGTGACGATGCCCAGCAGGTTGTGCAGGTCCAGCCACTTCAGGCGCGGCTGGCGCGTGCGGCGCACGGTGCCGAAATCGAGCTTGCGCATGAAGGGCGCGTACAGCACCACGCCGCTGACGATGGCGATCAGCAGCAGCAGCCCCATGAAGCCCAGGAACAGCTTGCCCGGCAGCCCCGCGAACAGGTCCACGTGCAGCTTGAACATGACCCACATGAAGCCCTGGTCGAAGCGCGGCTGGGCCAGCAGCTCGGCCGTGCGCGCATCGATGACCACGGAGCGGAAATCGTCCGTGGGCGCCGGCGTGGGCGTCATGGTGACGAACCAGAGGTCGTCGGTGTCGTCGGACTTGGAGACGAACTGCACCACGCGGTCCGGGTGCTGGGCACGGGCCACCTCCAGCACCTTGTCCAGGCTGGCATGGGGCGTGCCCTGGGGCATGGGCGGGGCCTCCACCTCGGTGCCCAGCAGGTGGCCGATTTCGTGGTGGAAGATCAGCGGAAGGCCGGTCAGGCACAGCAGCAGCATGAAGACGGTGCAGACCAGGCTGCTCCATTTGTGCAACCAGGCCCAGGTCTTGATCGTGTGGCTTTGCATGGGGTGTTTTTTTCTCTGACAGAAGGGGGCCTGGGGCCCCCGCCATCACCGCGCCCCCGGCGCCATGCCGGGGGCGGGGCGGTTGCCGGTGGCCGGGGCTTAGAAGTCCACTTGTGCCGACAGCATCAGCGTGCGCGGTGCGCCCGTGGTGGTGTAGCCGGCGGCAGTCACCCAGTAGCTCTTGTTGCTGACGTTCTCCAGGCTGGCGCGCAGCACCACCGGCTTGCCGGCCACGTGGGTGCGCAGGCGTGCGCCCAGGTCCAGGCGTGTCCAGCCGGGCATGCGCAGGATGTTGGCCGCGTCGTAGTACATGGACGAGGTGTGGATCACGCGGCCGTTCAGGCTCAGGCCCTCCACCCAGGGCGTATCCCAGTCCAGGCCCAGGTTGAAGGTGCGCTCGGGCACGCCGTTGGCATCGTTGCCCTGGTTCACGCCGCCTGCCGTGCGCGAGAGCTTGGCGTTGTTGAAGGCCGCGCTGGCCAGCAGGCGCAGGCCCTTGTGGATCTCGCCGTAGGCGGTCAGCTCCAGGCCGCGGTTGCGCGTCTCGCCGCCGAAGCTGTAGACATTGGTCACCGGGTCGGTCATGGAGCCCGGGCGCTGGATCTGGTAGATCGCGGCCTGCGTGGTCATGCGGCCCCAGTCCACCTTCACGCCCACTTCGTACTGCTTGGACTTCTGCGGCGCGAACACCTGGCCGGCATTGGCCGTGTTGGGCCCGGCCGTGCCGCCTGCCGACAGGCCAGCCGTGTAGTTGGCGTAGACCGAGACATTGTTCTGCGGCTTGAACACCACGCCGGCCAGCGGTGTCACGGCGCTGGCCTTGTACAGCGTGGTGCCGCTGGCGTTCTTCTGGTCGATGGTCTGGTCGCGCAGGCCCACGGTCACCAGCACGCGGTCGCTGAACAGCGCCATGGTGTCGGCCAGCGCCAGGCTGTGCTGCGTCAGCTCGGCGTTCTTGGTGGGCGCGCCGCGCACGAAGTCGATGGCCGGCAGGGGCGAGGGGTTGTAGATGTTGGAGGGGACGGCTTTGGTGGTCAGCTGGTAGAAGTAGCCGCTCTCGCGGTCCATGTAGTTGGCCGCGGCCACCACGGTGTGGCCGATGGCGCCGGTCTTGAAGCGCGTGCGCAGGCCCACGTCGGCCGAGGTGGTCTTGTTGAACTCGTCGTAGAAGCCGTTGCGCACCGTGAAGTTGCCCAGCGAGTCGATGCGCTGCACGGCCGTGGGGAAGCTCTGGTCGCTGGACACATCGCTGTAGCCCACGCCGCCGTAGACGGAGGTGTTGGCGTTGATGTCGTATTCCACGCGCGAGATCACGGTCTTGGCCTTGTCCAGCAGCTCCGTGCCCGGGTTGAAGTTGGTGCGGCTGTCGGGCACGGCGGGCACCTGGGTGATGCCGGCCAGGAAGGCGCTTTGCGGGCGGAACTCCGTGGTCTTGCCGCTGGTGGTCAGCGCGTCCAGCGACCAGCGCAGGCCCTGGCCTTCGTAGTCCAGCCCCACCGAGGCCAGGCCCAGGCGCTGGCGGCCGCCGTCGATGTTGCCTTCGCCGTTGCGCCACACGCCGTTCACCCGCACGCCCCACTGGTTGTCTTCGCCAAAGCGGCGGCCCACGTCCAGGTGGGTGCCGAACTGGGCCTTGCCCATGTAGGTGGCGGTCAGGCGGTTCAGCGGCACGTCGCCCGCGCGCTTGGTCACCACGTTGATGCTGCCGCCGATGCTGCCGCTGGGACCCACGCCATTGGTCAGCGAGCCGGGGCCCTTGAGCACTTCCACGCGCTCGATCACCTCCAGCGGCAGTCGCGTGGAGGGCGACAGGCCGTACAGGCCGTTCACCGACACATCGCGCATGGACAGGGAAAAGCCCCGCACCTGGAAGTCATCGCCATAGCCGCCGCGCGCCTGCAGGGTGCGCACCGAGGCGTCGTTCATCACCACGTCGGCGATGGTCAGCGCCTGCTGGTTCTCGATCAGCTCCGAGGTGTAGTTGGTCGTGCTGAAGGGCACGTTCATCTGGTCGGTCTTGCCGAGGATGCCCAGGTCGCCGCCGCGCGCGATCTGGCCGCCGGCATAGGTCTTTTGCAGTCCGCCGATGGCCTCGGCCTGGTCGCTCACCGTCACCTCCTTGAGGGCCGGGCCCTCGGCCGTCTGGGCCGCCACGCCCACGGCGGCCAGGGCCAGGCCGGCGCCCAGGCATTGGCGGATCAGGCGCGTGAGGGGATGGGGAGCGAAGCGGAAGTCCGCAGGAGTGCTGTGGTGCGTCATGGCAGTCATGTGCAAAGGTTGGAAAACGGGAAGAAAAAGCCGGGGAAGGAGGGCAGGCCGGCCGTGGCCCTAGAAGCGCGCGCGCAGCGACACCGTCACGTTGCGCGGATCGCCGTAGTAGTTGTTGAAGTAGGTGCTGTTGGGCGAGAACTTGGCGTAGTAGCGCTTGTCCAGCAGGTTGCTCACGTTCAGCTGCAGCGAGTAGGTGTCGTCCAGGCGGTAGGCCAGCAGCGCGTCAAAAAGCGCATAACCACCCTGGCGGGTGGTGACATCGCCCACGCTGGCGTAGGCATCGCTTTGCAGCCGCACGCCGGCGCCTGCGGTCCATCCCTGCAAGGGCCCCTTGAAGCGGTGGCTGGCAAACAGGCGCAGCGCATGGCGCGGGTCCACGGGCCGCAGCGGCTGGCCCACGTTGGCCTCGGAGGTGTCGCGCAGGTACCTGGCCTGGGTGTAGGTGTAGCCGGCCAGCACCTGCCAGCCTGGCGCGGGCTCGCCGGACAGCTCCAGCTCCCAGCCCTGGCTGCGGCTCTTGCCGCCGGCCATGAAGCAGTGGCTGGTCGGGTAATACGGCAGGCAGGGCATGGCCGATGCCGTGTCCTGCATGGCGCTGCCCACGCGCTGGATGCGGAACACCGACACGCTGGCCTGCAGCCGGCCGTCCATGAAACTGCCCTTGAGCCCGGCCTCCAGGTCCTCGCCCCGGGCGGGCGCCAGGATGCTGCCGTCGGCGGCCTTCTTGTCCTGGGGGCTGAAGATCTCGCTGTAGCTGGCATAGGCGTCGAGCGTGTCCGACAGCGCATGCACCAGGCCCGCATAGGGCGTCAGCTCGCGGCGCACGCTGTAGCCGCTTTGGGCATTGCCGGGTTCGAGGTAGCTCCACCAGCTCAGGCGCGCGCCGGCAATGGCGGTGAGCGAGTCGGTCAGCGACAGCCGGGCCCGCGCGAATCCGCCGTACTGGTGGATGTGGGACACGGGCGATGAATAGGCGTTGCCGTTGCCCTCGCTGTAGAAGGGCTCGGGGTAGCTGGTGTACGGATTCCAGCCGCGGATGTCCACATTGCGCAGCGGGCTCACGCCCCAGTAGCCCGTGGCGCCCGTGCTGCGGATGCGCTGCAGGTCGGCGCCCAGCGACAGCTCGTGCCTGCGGCCCAGGGCCTCGAAGGGGCCGCTGGCCAGCAGGCTCAGCGCGTTCTGCGTGCTGCCGTCGCCGCCATAGATGGAGGTGCTCACGTCGAACAGGTAGGGATTGCTGTCGCTGGCCCTGGAAAACGAGGTCTGCTTGAACCCGTCCGACCGAAAGCGCGTGTGCGCCGCCTGGGCCTTCAGTTGCCAGCCGCTGTCCAGCCGGTGCTCCAGCTCGGCAAAGGCCTGCTGGTTGTGGCGGTCCCAGGTATTCCAGGGCGTGCCCAGGTAGGTGCTGCGCGGCAGGCCGAGCTGGCTGCCGTCGGCGGCGGCGGGCAGGCCGCCCCAGGAGCCCGTGGCCTGCAGGTCCGTGTGCTGCAGGCCGGCCGTGAGCGTGGTGCGCGGCCCCAGGTCCGCCTCCAGCACGCCGTACAGGCCCAGGCGCTTTTCCTTGCGCGCGGTCTGGAACGATGCCTTGTCGTCCGCCAGCGCCACCAGCCGGCCGCGCAGCGTGCCGGCTGCGTTCAGAGGGCCGGACAGGTCGGCCTCCATGCGCTGGCGGTCCCAGGAACCCAGCGTCAGCGCGGCCGAGCCCTGCCATTGCGCCGTGGGCCGCTTGCGCACCATGTTCACCATGGCCGAGGGCGAGCCCGCGCCACGCAGCAGGCCCGTGGCGCCGCGCAGCACCTCCACGCGGTCCAGCATGGCCGTATCGGGCTGGATGAAGGTGGAGGCCGAGGCCACCTGGTTCACATTGAGCCCGTCCACCTGCAGCGAATCGATCTGGTAGCCGCGCGAGTAATAGGCGATGCGCTCGCTGTCGATGTACTCCACCGTCACGCCCGGCGTGTGCTGCAGCACGGCATGCAGGTCGGGCAGGGCCTGCTCGTCCAGCCACTGGCGCGTGAGCACGGTCACGGGCTGCGGGATGTCGCGCACCGACTGAAGCCCCTTGTAGCCCGTGACCAGGCTGGCGGCATAGCTGTCCGATGCCTCGGTCGTGGCACTGGCCGGCGCCGTGGCCCGGACCGTGACCGTGCCCAGCGTCTGCCCGCCGATGCCCGAGGCCGCCGCTGGCAGCGGCCGCAGCGTATAGACGCCGCTGGACTCGCGCACGGCCTGCAGCGCCGTGCCCTCCAGCAGCCTCGCAAAACCATCGTCCACGGCATAGCGGCCCTGCAGGCCCGGCGACTGCCGCCGACCCAGTTGGGCCGCATCGAACGACAGCGCCACACCGGCCTGGTTGGCGTACTGGGCGATCACATGCGCGAGAGGTCCGGCCGCAACGGAAAAGCTGCGCTGCGCCGCCTGGGCTGACGACGCCGCCCGGGAGGGCGCCGGCGCCGCAGCGGCCAGCAGCAGCGCGATTGCCAGCAGCACGGCGCTGCCCCTGGACGCACGCCACCCCGGGGCGGCGGGGCAGCCGTGCTGGGGCTGTCGGGAGTGCGGGCGTGGCATGGTGGCTGGGAAAAGTGGCGTGACTCCCCGTATGCCGAACAAGCCATGCCCATCCTGCAAGTTCGGCTGGACTTTTTTTGCGCTGCCGCTGAGATTTTCTCCCTTATTTCCCGTTGATCACCAGGTGGGGTAAGGCTGGATTGCTATGGTTTTATTTTTGCAGCCAACGCATCAGGACGCCACCACCGGCCTGGGCTGGCGCGTCCCCGCCAGCGCCAGGCCCGCGAACAGCATCAGCATCAGGCCGTAGGCATAGGTGACCGGCAACAGGCCGAAGCGCGCGGCGGCCATGCCCGCCGCGATGGCCGGCACGCTGAACGCCAGGTAGCTGGCGATGTAGATGGCCGAGATCAGGGCGCCGCGCTCGTGCGGCTCGGCCAGCGGGATCACGCTGCGCAGCGCGCCCTGGAAGCCCACGCCGAAGCCCGCGCCCGCCACCACTGATGCCCCCAGCACCAGGGGCAGGCTTTGCAGATGGGCGCCGACCAGCAGCAGGGCCACCCCGGCCAGCAGGCCGCTGCCGCCGAACTGCAGCATGGCGCGCGGCGCGCGGCTGCGCAGCGTCCAGATGGCGGCGGCGGCGCTCAGCGTGTTGATGCACACGGCAAAGCTGGCGGCGATTTCCGAGCCCGTGACCGAGCGGATCATCGACGGGCCCAGCGACAGGTAAAAGCCCCCCAGCGCCCACACCGTGATGCTCATGGGCAGCACGCGCATGAAGTCGGCCCGGGCCTGGCCCGGAATCCGCACGCGGGGGCGCATGGCGGCCAGTGCGCCGGGGCGGCGCGCGCCCGTCTCGGGCAGCACGGCCATGGCGGCGGCCACGGCCACGAAGATCAGCGCCATGAGCCAGAACACCAGGCCCAGCTGCTGGCGCCACAGCTGCGCGAACTCGCCCGCCACGACAATGCCCGCCGCCATGCCGACCATGGGCGCCATGGTGCTCACCAGCGTGCCGCGCTCGCGGTGCAGGTCCAGCAGCGCCGCGCCCATGGCCGCACTGGCCATGCCGGTGGCAAAGCCCTGCAGCACGCGCGCCAGCACCAGGGCCTGCACGTCGCCCGCGCGGGCGAACACCGCCAGCGAGACGATCTCCAGCACCAGCGCCGCCAGGATCACGGGCTTGCGGCCCAGGTGGTCCGACAGCGCGCCCGTGGTGAGCAGGGCCAGCAGCAGGCTCAGCGCATAGACCGCGAAGACCAGGGTCAGCATGCCGGAGGAAAAGCCCCAGTCCTGCTGGTAGAGCCGGTACAGCGGCGTGGGCGCGCTGGAGGCGGCGAAGAAGCTGCCCAGGCCGAAGGCCAGGACGGCCAGGCTGCGGCCGGGCCGGGCAGCGGGAGTGGAGTTGGATGGTTGCAGTACCGACATGGTTAAGAGTCCTGCTGCACAATTAATGCAAAGTTTTTGCGTTAGCGAATTCTGCGCTTGTGCGCTGCTAACGCAAATTTTTAGCTTTAATAACCATGAGCACGCAAGTCCCATCCCTTTCCAAAACAGGCGGTCCCGCCCGTCCCGGCGGACGCAGCGCGCGCATCCAGGCCACGGTCTACCAGACCGTCAAGGGCCTGCTGGAAACCATGCCGCGCGAGGAACTGAGCTTTCCGCTCATCGCCGCCCAGGCGGGCGTGACGCCGTCCACCCTCTACCGGCGCTGGGGCGACATACAGCAGCTGCTGGCCGATGTGGCCGTGGAAATCATCCGGCCCACGGCGCCGCCGCTGGACACGGGCACGCTGGAGGGCGACCTGCTGGCCTGGGCCGAGCAGTTCCTGGAGGAATCGGCCTCGCCGCTGGGCCGCACCATGCTGCGCGACATGGCCGCCGCAGCGGGCAACGAGCACACGCCCTGCGCCTGCGTGGAAATCCTGCGCGGGCAACTGGCGCACATCGGCGAGCGCGCAGCGCGGCGTGGCGAGGCGATGCCCGCTGCGGACACCCTGATCGACGCGCTGGCCGCGCCCATCGTCTACCGCGTGCTGTTCGACCTGCCGCCGTCCCTGGAACACGTGCAGGCACGGGTGCGCGGCCTGCTGCAGGCTGAACCGGCCTAGCCCTTCAGCGCCCGCGCCAGCACCTCGAAGATCCGCGCATCCGAGCACTGCGCCACATTGAAGCGCAGGAAGTCGCCCGCGCTCTGCGACTGGCTGAAGGCATTGCCGGGCGCCAGCACCACGCCATCTTCCAGGCAGGTGCGCGCAAGCGCCGTGGCATCCATGCCCCCGGGCAACTGGCACCACAGGAACATGCCGGCCTGCGGCACCAGCCAGGGCTTCATGCCCAGGGCCTGCAGCCGCGCGGCCGTGCGTTCCATCTCCTGCGCCAGCCGCAGCCGCACGGACTCCATGTGCCTGCGGTAGCCGCTGTCGGTCAGCGTGCGCAGCACGATGTCGGCGGCCATGCGCCCGCCGCCGAAGTTGGTGGCGATCTTCAGGTCCGCCAGGTCCTGCGTCCAGTCGGGCCGCGCCGCGATGAAGCCGCAGCGCAGCGAGGCCGACACCGTCTTGGAGAAGCTGCCGATCTGGATCACGCGCGACAGGCCGTCGAAGGCCGCCAGCCGGGGCGCCGCATGGGTCTCCAGGTCGCAGAAGATGTCGTCCTCCACGATCACCAGGTCCGAGCTGTCGGCCAGCTTCAGGATGCGGTGCGCCACCAGTGGCGACAGCGTGGCGCCCGTCGGGTTGTGGATGGCCGAATTGGTGATGTACAGGCGTGGCGAATGCGCCTGCAGCGCGTCGGCGAACCGGGCCACGTCGGGCCCCTGCGGCGTGTAGGGCACGCTCACGGCTTGCACGCGGTGCGCCTTGAGCAGCGCATGGAAATTGAAATAGCAGGGGTCGTCGATCAGCACCGTATCGCCGGGCTCCAGCAGGAAACGGCAGACCAGGTCGATGGAGTGCGTGCCCGACTCCGTCAGCAGGATCTGCTCTGGCGAGGTCTCCAGCCCCATGGCGGCCATGCGCCGCGCCAGCAGGCGGCGCAGTGCCGGGTGGCCCAGCGGCGTTGCGTACTCCGTCAGCTCCAGCGTGCCCGAGCGCGCCAGGGAGCGCAGCGCGCGGCGCACGCCTTCCTCGTACAGCCATGAAGGCGGCAGCCAGCCGCAGCCCGGCTTGAGCGCGTGGGCATCTGCCTGCAGCGACTGGCGGGCCAGCCACAGGGGGTCGACTTCCCTGTCCACGCGCGGCCCGATACCGCCCAGCGCCAGCGGCGCCACCGGCCCCGCCACATAAAAGCCCGAGCCCGGGCGCGAGGCGATCACCCCCTCTGCCGCCAGCCGCTCATAGGCCTCCACCACCGTGGACACCGACACCTGCATGGCCTGCGCCTGCGCGCGCACCGAGGGCAGGCGCGTGCCGGGCAGGTAGGTGCGCGCGGCGATGCGCGACTGGATCTCTTCCATCACCGCCTGGATGCGTGTGCCGCTGCGCATGGTTGCTCTCTCTTCTGTAGTGGATTTGTGTGCATAACAGTTCTTTTGAATTGTATTGGACTGTCTATGGAAGATCCGGCCGTGCAATGGCCCACTGCCCGCTGCAAACCAAGGAGCTTTTTTGATGGACAAGACAAGCAGCGGGTGGATCAACGGATTCATCGGCGTGGCGATCTTTGCGGGATCGCTGCCGGCCACCCGCGTGGCGGTCGCCGACCTGGACCCCACCTTTCTGACCTGTGCGCGCGCCAGCATCGCGGCATTGCTGGCCCTGGCCATGCTGCTGGCGCTGCGCCAGCCCCGGCCCGCGCGTGCCGACATGCCTTCGCTGGCGCTGAGCGCGCTGGGCGGCGTGGTGGGCTTTCCGCTGCTGACCGCGCTGGCGCTGCAGTACGTCACCTCGGCGCATTCCATCGTCTTCGTGGGCCTGCTGCCCCTGTCCACGGCCGTGTTCGCGGTGCTGCGCGGCGGCGAGCGCCCGCGCCCGGCGTTCTGGCTGTTCTCGCTGGCGGGCGCGGCCTTCGTGGCCGGCTATGCGGCCGTGGGCGGGGCCGGGGGCTCGCTGCGCGGCGACCTGCTGATGCTGGCTGCCATCATCGTCTGCGGCCTGGGCTATGCCGAGGGCGCGCGCCTGTCGCGCACGCTGGGCGGCTGGCAGGTCATCAGCTGGTCGCTGGTGCTGGCCCTGCCCGTCATGCTGCCGGCCGCCCTGCTCAGCATGCCGGCATCGCTGGCCGATGTGGGCCGGCCCGCATGGCTGGGCCTGGCCTATGTCTCGCTGTTCAGCATGCTCATCGGCTTTGTGTTCTGGTACCGGGGCCTGGCCCAGGGCGGCATTGCGGCCGTGGGCCAGATCCAGCTGCTGCAGCCCTTCATGGGCCTGGGCCTGGCGGCCCTGCTGCTGCATGAACAGGTGAGCTGGGGCATGGTGCTGGTCACCATGGCCGCCGTGGTCTGCGTGGCCGGGGCCAAGAAGTACGCGCGCTGAGCCCGTCCGGCGTGGTGCAGGGCGTGGTGCAGGGCGTGGTGCGGGGGGAGCGATGCAGGGCGGTCAGCGCCCGGCCTCGCGCATCACCTGCTGCGCGAACTCCGTGGCAGATCCTTCGAACGGCTGGTTGCTGGCCGCCTCCAGCCGGCTGCGGATGGCCGGGGCGCGCAGCGCCTGGGCCACCGCGGCATTGATGCGCTGGGCCAGCGCTGGCGCCATCTGCGGCGGCGCGAACAGGCCGAACAGCGAATCCAGATTGGCCTGCGCATGGCCCAGCTGCGCCAGCGTGGGCACATCGGGCAGGGCTGCCAGCCGCTGCGGCGCGCCCACGGCCAGGGCCTTGAGGCGGCCCGCGCGCAGCGCCTGCAGCTGCAGCGGCGCCACATTGGTGGACAGCAGCTCGAAATGCCCGGCCAGCGCATCGTTGAGCTGCTGGCCCCCGCCCTTGTAGGGCACATGCACGATGGGAATGCGCGTGGCCTGCTCTATGCGCTGCAGCACGGCGTGGCCCGTCGTGCCCTCGCCCGTGGTGGCCCAGCGTATGCCGCCGGGCATGCCGCGCGCCTCGGCCAGCATGCCCTCGAAATCTGCGGCCTTCAGCGCCGGCGTGCCCACCAGCAGCATGGGCGTGCGCATCACGCCGGCGACGGGCGTCACGGAGGCAGCGGCCAGGCCCACGGCGGTGGCGGCGGCAAAGACCAGGGTGCGGCCGTCGGGCGCGCTGCGCGCCAGCAGCTCCAGCGCCACGGTGCCGCTGGCGCCGGGGCGGTTGTCCACGATCACGGCCGTGCCCCATTGCTGCGCCAGTTGCTCGGCCAGGGTGCGGGCCACCATATCGCTGACACCGCCTGCGGGGTAGGCCACCACAATCCGCACGCTGGCGCCCGGCCAGGCGGGCCGGGCCGGCCATGCCTGGGCGGGCCAGGCCAGCGCGCAGGCAGCGGCCGCCAGCAGGGCGCGCCGGCCGGTATCGGTGCCTTGCGGTGCCCGCATGCCTCAGCCGTCCGGCGCCTGGTGGCGCTGCGCCAGCTCACGCGCCAGGGCGATGAAGGTGGCCGCGGGTCCTGCGCCGCCGGTTTCCGTGCCGGCCTCGCGGTGCACCAGGGTGAGCGGGGCGCTCAGCCGCACGGCGGGCTCGAAGGCGCGGTAGACCACGGCCTCGGGATGGGCGCCGCGCACCGAGGCCGGCACGATGGACAGGCCCACGCCCGCCGCCACCAGGTTCACATTGGTCATCATGCGTTCCACCTCGGCGGCCACCTCCACCTGTACCTTGTGCCGGGCGCACAGCGCCAGCAGGTTCGCATACAGCCCCGGCGCGCCCGTGCGCCGCACAAGGATCAGGCGCTCGCCATCGAGCTGCCTGAGCGCCACGGGCCGCGATGCATCGCGCGCCAGCCGGTGGTCCACGGGAATGGCCAGCAGCGCGGGCTCCTGCAGCAGCGTCTCGAACACCAGGCCTTCGGGCCGGGCCACCGGCACGCGCAGAAAGCCGCAGTGCATGCGCCCGGCCTGCACGGCCTCGGTGATCTCGGCGGCATTGTTCTCGCTCACATCCAGCGCAATGTCGGGATGGCGGCCACGGCACAGGCGCAGCACCTCGGGCGTGAAGGCATGGGCCGCCGCCGAGCTGGTGAAGCCCACATGGATGCGCCCGCGCTCGCCGCGCGCAAAGGCCTGCATGCGGTCGCGCATGGCGGTGAAGTCGGCCAGCAACCGCGTGGCCTCGCCCTGCAGCTCCAGGCCCGCGTCGGTCAGGTCCACGCCCTTGGAGTGGCGCCGGAACAGGGCAATGCCCAGCTCCTCCTCCAGCGCGCGGATCTGCTGCGACAGCGGCGGCTGCTGCATGCCCAGCAGCTCGGCCGCGCGCGTGATGTGGCCGGTATCGGCCACGGCCAGGAAGTAACGGAGATGGCGCAGTTCCATATATGTGAAAAGTATCCAGCCGATATCCTAAAAATCTTTGAAATATTGGACAAGCCTCTACAGAATCCCATCCAGTCACCGATGCGACCGCTTGACGCGGCGCGGCAGGTGACTTCCAACAAGAAGCCAAGACAGGAGACAAGACATGCAAGCATCCGCGTATTTCCCCCTGCGTCCCGCCAGCGCCTCGCTGCTGGCCGCGCTCGCCCTGGCCGGTTGCGGCGGCGGCTCGGCCGTGCTGCACGGGCCGGTCACCTCCATCGAGACCGCGCCCAAGAGCACGGCCTGCCCTGCCGAGATTCCTGCGGGCATCAGCTGCTGGGCCGGGCAGGACTCCAAGGGCGCCTACTACCTGATCGCCAAGCCCGCGCAGTGGAACGGCACCCTGGTGCTGCACGCCCACGGCGGCCCGGACCTGGCCGCGCCCACCGCCGACCGTGCGGCCGAAGACCTGGTGCGCTGGTCCATCATGGTGCGCGCAGGCTACGCCTGGGCTGGCTCCACCTACCGCCAGGGCGGCGTGGAAGTGCGCGCCGCCGCCGAGGACACCGAGCGCCTGCGCGGCATCTTCCGCCAGCATGTGGCCAAGCCGCAGCGCACCATCTTGCACGGCCAGTCCTGGGGTGCGGGCGTGGCGGCCAAGGGCGCGGAAATGTTCAACGAGCAGACCGTGGGCGAGCGCCCCTACGACGGCGTGCTGCTGACCAGCGGCGTGCTGGGCGGCGGCACCCATGCCTATGACTTCCGCACCGACCTGCGCGTGGTCTACCAGTACCTGTGCGGCAACCACCCGCGCCCCAATGAGCCGCAGTACGCGCTCAACCTGGGCCTGCCCGCGGACGCCAAAATGCGTCAGGCCGACGTGGCCCTGCGCGTGAACGAATGCCTGGCGCTGGACAAGCCCGCCGCCCAGCGCACGGCCGCGCAGCAGGCGAAGATCGACACCATCACCAAGGTCATCAAGATCCCCGAAAGCGCCATCCAGTCGCACATGAACTGGGGCACCATGCACTTCCAGGACATCTCGGCCAAGCGCACGGGCGGCGCCAGCCCCTTCGGCAACGAGGGTGCGGTCTATGCCGGCTCGGCCGACGATGCCGCGCTCAATGCCGGCGTGCTGCGCTACCGCGCCGACCCTGCGGCCTACCGCAAGTTCGCCGATGACACCGACCCCGTGGGCAGGATTGGCGTGCCGGTCCTCTCGGCCAAGTGGATCAGCGACCCTACGGCCTTCGTGGAGCTGGATGCGCGGTTTCGTGCGGTGATGCAGCAGGGCGGCAGCGGGGACCGGCTGGTACAGACCTTCACGCGGCAGGGGACGCACAGCTATATCAGCGATGCGACCTATCCCACGTTGATGACTGCGTTGATGCAGTGGGTGGAGGCGGGGGTGAAGCCGACTGCGGCGGGGATTGCTGCTGCTTGTGTGGGGAATGAGGCCAAGTTTGGGGTGGGGTGTAGTTTTGATGCGGCTTATGTGCCGGCTGCGTTGAGTGTTCGGGTGCCTGAGAGGTCGCGGCCTTCTTTGCAGTGAGCTGGTTTTTTCCCTGCAACGGGTTAGTTTTTGACCCTGCCGGGTGGTTGTTTTTCGAGGCCGGGTCTCGGCCCGGCAGCCGACCTACCTTTCTTTGATTCGTCACCGGTACGCCGGCCGAAGAAAGGTAGGCCAAAGAAAGACGACCCGAATGTCCGCGACCCCTTCGCTTCGCTGCGGGGCAACCTGCGTCGTGGCGGTTGCGGGGTTCGCCGTGAAACTCACTTCGCGCTGCGCGCTACGTTCAAACATCACGGCGAGTCAGATCACGAAGCAAGCCTGTCCTTCGGCAGGACTGCAACCCCGCAACCGCCACGACGCAGGCGCTGACATACGGGGAGTTTGCTCGGGCCTTTGCTGCGCTCGGCCTGGAGTTTTTTTTAGCGGGGCATGTTGGTTCTGGTGGCGGGGGCCAGCTGTGCGGCGAACTCGCGCGCGGCCGCGCTGTAGCTGGCGCCTCGGCGCCACAGCAGGCCGGCGGTGCGGATGAGTTGCGGGGCGACCAGGTGGATGGCCACCATGTCCGTCGCCTGCTGGGCGGCGCGTTCGGGGACGATGGTGGCCATGTCGCCCCAGCGGCACAGCGCGATCAGCGATTCCACCGAGCCCATTTCCGCGCGCAGCAAGGGCGTGACGCCTGCGGTGCGCAGCCCGTCCTCGATCAGGCTGCGCGTGTAGAACGTGCGCGGCAGCAGGGCCAGGGGCACGCCGGCCAGCGACTTGACGGACAGCGTGCGGCGCCCGGCCAGCGGGTGCGATGGGTTGACCAGCAGCATCATGCGTTCGTCGAACAGCGGCAGCGCGTCCAGCTCGGCGCGCTGGGGCGGGTGAAAGCTCACGCCCAGGTCCAGGCTGCCGTCCAGCAATCCCTGCTCCACGGGCGGGGCCAGCAGCTCGATCACCACCACGTTGACCTTGGGATAGGCGCGCATGAAAGCCGCCACGGCCGGGGCGACCAGGGTGTTGAGGAAGGTGGGAATCACGCCGATGGTCAGCGTGCCGGTCTGCAGCTCGCTGAGGTCGGCCAGGGCCATGCGCCCGGCCTCCACCTCATGCAGCGCACGCTCCGCATAGTTGCGGAACACCACGCCTGCCTGCGACAGTTTCAGCCCCCGGCCAATGCGCTCGAACAGCGCCATGCCCAGCTCCTCCTCCAGCTGACGCAGCCCATGCGAGAGCGTGGACTGCGTGACATAGAGGTTCCTGGCCGATGTCGTCAGGTGCTCGGTCTTGGCGATATCGACAAAGTAGCGCAGCTGGCGCAGTTCCATGGGTGAAGGCAAGGGGGTGTTCGGCGGGCCAGTTTCTCACAGAGATACGGGCGCGCCGCACAGTTCACTCGCCGTCGTCCTGGTCCACGAACTCCACCAGCTCCGGCAGCATCTCCAGCTGCTGGATAGCATCCTTGAGCCGCAGGCCAAAGCGTGATTCCGGCCGCCCGAAGGCGCCCTGCGCCAGCCGCAGCGCCGCCGTTGCCTTGATCCACTCCACCTCGAAGGCATAGCGGTCCGCATGCTGCTGGACACCCATGCGCTTGATGTGCTCCAGCGCCAGCTCCACGGCGCAGTCCACATCGACTTCGCTGTCGTCCCTGTCGGGATCGTCGGTCATCAGTTCGATCAACTGCTGCAGCGTGCTGTGCACCAGGCCCAGCGAGGCGTGCATGGCCTGCCGCCAGGTGGGAAGAAAAGGTGGTTGGGGAGGGGCCGCCTGAGCGGCGGTGAGAGGGTGCATGTCTTGGTTCCTGTATGAATCAAGAGAACCACACGCCACCGTACGACGGGCAACGGGTGGACGGGATGTTCGTAACACGTATACAGACGTGCGGCCATCCTTGCGGGTAAGCCCATCCCGTCCAAAACCGTTGGAGACGGACGCGCGACGACGCATCTGCCCCAGGAATCTGGACATGACAAAGCCCCCTTCAAGGTGGGGGCCGCACCTCTGTATTGGTGTTACGACACACCAAGCCTTTCGGCCTGCCGCAAGTTTAACGGCTGCGTATCAAGAAACCAGGCCGAGCGCAGCGAAGGCCCGAGCAAGCTCCCCGTATGTCAGCGCCTGCGTCGGGCCGCCTGCGGGGTTGCAGTCCTGCCGAAGGACAGGACTGCTTCGTGATCTGACTCGCTGCGGTTGTCTGAGCGGAGTTCACGCAGTGAACGCAGCGAGTTCCGCAGCGAACCCCGCAGGTGGCCCGACGCAGGTTGCCCCGCAGCGAAGCGAAGGGGTCGCGGACATCCGGGTCGCCTTTGCTTTGCCTACTTTCCTTTGGCGAAACAAAGGAAAGTAGGTCGGCCGCCGGGCCGAAACCCGGCCTCGAAAAACAACCCCCCGGCAGGGACAAAAAACAGCACCTGACCAAGACCAGACCAGAACAGACCAGCTGTCACACCCCTGTAAACCCCCACCAACAAACTCCCCCCCTTCACCACCCCCACAAAAACCACATGCCGCTGAGCAACCTCCCCACATTGCAATCCCTGCTCCTGTCCCGCCGCCTGGCGCTGAGCGTCCTGGCCAGCGCCGCGCTGGTGGCCGCCTGCGGTGGCAGCGACAGCAATGACAGCACGACGCCCCCGGTGGCCAGCCAGCCCGCGACGGCCACGCTGGCCGTGCTGGAGACCACGGATCTGCACTTCAACGTGCGCAGCTATGACTATTTCAAGCTGGCCGAGGATGCCTCCTACGGCTTCGAGCGCACGGCCACGCTGGTGCGTGCGGCGCGCAAGGAGTTTGCCAATACGCTGCTGGTGGACAACGGCGACACCATCCAGGGCACGGCCCTGGCCGATTACGAGGCCGAGGTGGCCAAGATCCCCTGCACGCAGCAGCTGTCCATGTACAAGGCCATGGGCGCGCTGGGCTTCGATGCGGGCACGCTGGGCAACCATGAGTTCAACTACGGCCTGCCCTTCCTGAACCAGGTGCTGGGTGGCGGCCTGGACGTGGACGGCGTGGACAAGGCGCTCAAGTGCGCGGGCAATGGCTTTCCCATGGCGCTGTCCAATGTCTACAGCAGCAAGACCAAGCAGCCGCTGGTGCAGCCCTACGTGATTCTGGAGCGCAAGATCGCGGCCAAGGACAAGGATGGCAAGGCGGTGGAGCTGCCCATCAAGATCGGCGTGATCGGCTTCACCACGCCGGGCATCATGAACTGGGACAAGCGCTATCTGGAGGGCAAGCTCTACACCGAAGGCGCCGTGGAGTCCGCCCAGAAGTACCTGCCCGAGATGCGCGCCAAGGGCGCCGATGTGGTGGTGGCCATGCTGCACGGCGGCCTGGATGGCGCGGCCTACTCGCCGACGATGGAGAACCCCGGCCTGCACCTGAGCAAGGTGGCCGGCATCGACGCCATGGTCATGGGCCACCAGCACAGCGTGTTCCCCGATGCGGCGGCCACGCCGGCGTTCACGCAGGCGGGCGTGGACAACAAGGCGGGCACCATCAACGGCGTGCAGTCGGTGATGGCCAGTTCCTGGGGCAAGGCGCTGGGCGTGATCCAGCTGGCGCTCAAGTGGGACGGCAAGCAGTGGAGCGTGGACAAGAGCGCGGGCAAGAGCGAGCTGCGCAATATCCAGACCGGCAAGGACGCCGCAGGCAAGGCCACCTACGTGGCGGTGGACCCGACGGTGGCGCCGCTGATCGAGAGCCAGCACCAGGCCGCCATCCAGTACGTGAAGACGCCCATCGGCAGCACGGACTTCCGCATGAGCACGCTGTTCGCCGATGTGGGCGACCCGGGCGCCATCCAGATCGTCAACCAGGCGCAGCGCGACTATGTGGCCGACTATGTGAAGGCCAGCCTGCCGCAGTACGCGCAGCTGCCCGTGCTGTCGGTGAGCGCGCCGTTCAAGTCGGGCTTCCAGGGCGGCGCCGACTACACCGACGTGGCCGTGGGCCCGCTGGCCATCTACAACGCGGCCGACCTGTACCTGTACCCCAACACCGTGTATGCGGTGAAGGTGAATGGCGCCGACATCAAGGACTGGCTGGAGGCCGCTGCCAAGCGCTTCAATCAGATCGACCCGGCCAAGACGGGTGAGCAGCAGCTGATCAGCACCTTCCCGGGCTACAACTTCGACATGTTCACCACGGCCGATGTGCAGTACGAGATCGACGTGACCCAGCCCGTGGGCAGCCGCATCAAGAACCTGCAGTACCTGGGCAAGGCCATCGACCCGGCGCAGGAGTTCGTGATCGCCACGAACAACTACCGCGCCACCAGCGGCAAGAGCTTCATCGCCAAGCTCGACGGCTCCAGCGCCATCTGGGCCTCGCCGGACGCCAACCGCGACGTGGTGATCGGCTACGTGCGCAAGAACGGCAGCATCACGCGTGCTGCCAATGGCGCGGCCAAGAGCTGGCGCTTCACCAAGGTGGCCACCTCGGCCAACGTGGTGTTCAGCTCCGGCGCCAACGCGCTGCCGGTGGCGCAGGCGGCGGGCCTGGCCAACATCTCGCTGGTGGCGGCCGATGACGGCTCGGGCAAGGGCACGTCCAAGTACCGCCTGGATCTGTCGAAGTAAGTTCCGGCAGGCAAGCAACAAAAAAGCCCCGTGCATCTGGCACGGGGCTTTTTTGCTTGTGCCGAACGGGCTTCAGCGCGCAGGCGGCATCTCGAACACCAGGCAGGTGGTCGTGGCGTGGGCGTAGAGCGTGCCATCGGGGCCGACCAGGCGCGCCTCGGCCGTGGCCAGTTGGCGGCCGCAGTGCAGCACGCGGCCTTCGGCGCGCACGCGCGGCACGCGCGGGGTCAGGGCCTTGACCAGGTTCACGCCCAGCTCGGCCGTGGTGTAGCCCCGGCCCGGCGGCATGCAGGTGTGGACGGCGCAGCCCAGCGCCGAGTCCAGCAAGGTGGCGAACCAGCCGCCGTGCACCGTGCCCATGGGGTTGAGGTGGTTGGCGCCGGGGCGGCCCTGGAAGACGGCGCTGCCTTCGCCCACGGAAATCAGCATGAAGTCCAGCGTGCGTGCAATGGGCGCGTAGGGCAGCTCGCCGCGCAGCATGGCCTGCATCAGCTCCAGCCCGCTGCGGCCTGCGACCTGGTCGGGGCGCGATACGCCTGCGCCGGGGCCGGCGTCCAGCCGGAGGGTGACCGCCTGTTCCTCGTCCAGCCAGGCTTGGAGGGCAGGGGAGATGGCGCCGGTGGTGGCGCTGGAGGTGAGGCTGTGGGCGGCCTGCTCCGGGGAGTGGGTGCGGGTGTCCATGGAATGTCTCTCTTTCATTGGGAAAATGCGGGTGCCAGGCTGTCTGGGATGGCGGCGTGGATATTATTGTATCTACAACAGTTGTATATGCAATAATCTGCGCCATGCCAGTGAATCCAGACATCCTCGCCGTGCCCCAGGGCTGCACCAACCACCGCGTGCGCCAGCTCATGCGCAGCGTGGGCCAGGTGTATGACGCCCATCTGAACGAGACGGGGCTGCGCATCACGCAGTACTCGCTGCTCAGCCATGTGCTGGCCGCCGGTCCGGTGCGGCCCTCGGACCTGGCGCGGCGCATGCGCATGGACGCCTCGACGCTGACGCGCAACCTCAAGCCGCTGATCGACGCCGGCTGGGTGCGCATGGGCCAGGGCGAGGACCAGCGCAGCCGCCTGGTCCACATCACCGACGCGGGCCAGGCCAAGCGCGAAGAGGCCAAGCAAAGCTGGAAGACCGCACAGAACGAGCTCAACGCCCGCGTGGGCCTGGAGCGCGTGGCGGCCCTGCATGCGCTGATCGACGAATGCCTGGTGCTGCTCGATGGCGATGGCAACGCTGCAGACGGCCCGCAGGCGTAGGCCCTACCGAATTCCCAACCCCCGAAGAGACTCCCATGCTCTCCAACTCCACGGCGCGCTGGCTGCAGCGGCGCGGCATCCACTACGGCTGGCTGGTCGCAGCCATCACTTTCCTCACCATGCTGACCATGTCGGCGGCGCTGGGCCTGCCGGGCGCCATGCTGCAGCCGCTGTCGCGCGAGTTCGGCTGGAGTACGGAGCAGATTTCGAGCAGCCTGGCGCTGCGCTTTGCGCTGTTCGGCCTGCTGGGGCCGTTTGCGGCGGTGATGATGGAGCGCTTCGGCCTGCGTGCGGTGATGTGCATGGGCCTGGCCCTGGTGGGCGGCGCCATGGCGATGGTGACGCAGGCCACGCAGCTGTGGCATCTGTTTTTGCTGTGGAGCCTGCTGCTGGGCATGGGCACGGGCCTGACGGCGCTGGTGCTGGGCGCCGTGGTGGCCAACCGCTGGTTTGCGGCGCGGCGGGGCCTGGTCATCGGCGTGCTCACGGCCAGTGCGGCCACGGGGCAGCTGGCCTTCCTGCCGCTGGCCGCCTGGATGATCGAGCACTGGGGCTGGCGCTCGGCCACGGTGCCGGTGTTCGTGGCCAGCGCCTTGATTGCCGTGCTGGCTTTGCTGTTCGTGCGGGACCGGCCTTCGGACCTGGGCCTGGTGCCCTTTGGCGGCGATGCCTCGGCCCCGCCGCCGCCGGCCATGGCCATGAACTTCGGCACGCCCTTCAAGGTGCTGGCCGAGGCCGCGCGCAACCGCACCTTCTGGCTGCTGGCGGGCACCTTCTTCATCTGCGGCCTGTCCACCAACGGCCTGGTGCAGACGCACTTCATCTCGCTGTGCGGCGACAACGGCATGGGCGCGGTGCCCGCCGCGTCGGTGCTGGCCATGATGGGGGCCTTCGACTTCGTGGGCACCGTGCTGTCGGGCTGGCTGTCGGACCGCTACGACAACCGCAAGCTGCTGTTCTGGTACTACGGGCTGCGCGGCTTGTCGCTGTTCTGGCTGCCGCATTCGGAGTTCACCTTCTACGGCCTGGGCCTGTTCGCCATGTTCTACGGGCTGGACTGGATCGCCACGGTGCCGCCCACGGTCAAGCTCACGGCCCAGCATTTCGGGCCGCAGAAGGTGGGTCTGGTGTTCGGCTGGATCTTCGCGGCCCACCAGCTGGGCGCGGCCGCCGCTGCCTGGGGCGCAGGCCTGACGCGCACCCTGCTGCTGACCTATACGCCCGCGCTGTATGCGGCCGGCCTGGCCTGCCTGGTGGCGGCGGTGATGGCGCTGGTGATAGGTCGGGCGCGCAAGGCGACGGCGGTGGCCGCGGCCTGAGCCCCATCACCGCTCACGCCATCCACGCCCTCAGTACAGCTGGCGCTTGCCCGGCTGCAGCAGGACGACCAGGGCGCCCGCGCCACCTTCGGCCGGGCGGGCCTGCACAAAGGCCAGCACTTCCTTTTTCTGCACCAGCCAGCGCAGCACGCGGCCCTTGAGCACGGGGGTCTTGCCCGGCGAGCCCAGGCCCTTGCCGTGCACCACGCGCACGCAGCGTATGCCGGTGCGGTGGGACAGGCGGATGAACTGGCCCAGCGCCTCGCGCGCCTCGTCCACGCGCAGGCCGTGCAGGTCCAGCTGGCGCTGGATGCTCCACTGCCCGGCGCGCAGCTTGTGGGTCACGTCCAGGCCGATGCCGGGGCGCCGGAAGCTGAGCTGGTCGTCGGTGTCCAGCAGGGTGCTGACGTCGAACTCGTCGCTCATGGCCTCCTGCAGCACGCGCTGCTCGTCCAGCTCCAGCTGCAGGGGCAGCGGCTCGGGGGGCTCGGGGGCATGGAGGTGGCGGGCGTGCGCGGACTTGAGCGCATGCACCGGGCCCACGGTGTTTTCGAACAGCTTTTGCTCGGCCAGGAGGCGGCGCGCCGCCTCGGCGCGCTGCTGCTGGAGCAGGGCCTCTTGGGCGGCGGCTTCGGCCAGTGCGCGGCGCACTGGCGCGAGGTCCTGCAGGCTGGTGGCTTTCAAAGTCATGGTGACGCCGGTTGTACCGCAATTTCGGCACCCCGGCGGCCATGGCGGGCCCAGCCGGGGTCCTACAGCATCCCCTGGCCCGCCATGGACAGCGCGGCGCCCGGCGCGACAATCACATGGTCCAGCACTTGGATGTCCATCAGGCCCAGGGCAGCCTGCAGGCTCTGCGTGACGGCCCTGTCCGCAGCGCTGGCCTGGACATGGCCGCTGGGGTGGTTGTGGGCCAGGATGACGGCACCCGCGTGGTGGTGCAGGGCGCGCAGCACCACTTCCCGGGGGTAGACGCTGGTGCGCGTGAGCGTGCCGCGGAACATCTCCTCCAGCGCGATCAGCCGGTGCTGGCTGTCCAAGAACAGCACGGCGAACACCTCGTGCTGGCGTGCCGCCAGGTGCAGCTGCAGGTAGCGCGCCACGGCCTCGGGCGAGGCCAGGGCAGGGCGCTCGCGCAGTTGCTCGGCCGTGGCGCGGCGCGCCAGTTCGAGCACGGCCAGGAGTTGTGCGCACTTGGAAGGCCCCAGCCCCTTGATGGCCTTCAGGTCGGCGTGCCCGGCCTGCAGCAGCCCGGACAGGCCGGGCCGGCCGGGCAGCTGCAGCAGTTCCTGGGCCAGCTGCAGCACGCCCTTGCCGGCCATGCCGGTGCGCAGCACGATGGCCAGCAGTTCGATGTCGGAAAGCGCCGAGGGGCCGTGTGCCGCGAGCCTTTCGCGCGGCTGGGCCTGGGCGGGCAGGTCTTTGAGAGCCATGGTTCAGCCAGGTGAGGGGCGCCGCAGGGGCACCGTTGCACGGGGCGTGGGGACATGGATGTTTTTCTACAATACGGGCCAGTTTATCGGGACTTCCATGACCTCTAGCGCTTCTTCCCCGGCCCACCCCACGGTCCAGGCCGGCTCGTTCCTCACGCTGCACTACCGCCTGTCCGGGCCTGCAGGCGATGTGATCAACACCTTCAACGACAAGCCCGCCACGCTGTCCCTGGGCGCGGGCGAGCTGTCGCCCGCCGTCGAGCAGCGCCTGCTGGGCCTGGCCGAAGGCACGCGCACCACGTTCGAGATGCCGGCCGGCGAAGCCTTCGGCGAGCGCAACGGCGACATGATGCAGTGGGTGGCGCGCAAGCTGATGAACGAGCTGGGCGACCCGCACGAGCAGTACGCGCCCGGCGATGTGGTGCAGTTCCCCACGCCCGACGGCCTGGGCAGCTACGCGGGTGCCGTGGTGCAGGTGCGCGAGGACGGCGCCGTGCTGTTCGACTTCAACCACCCGCTGGCGGGCCAGCCGGTGACGTTCGAAGTGCAGATCATCGGGGTGCTCTGAGGTGCTGGATTCGACCTCGCCCCAGGAAATCCTGCTGGCCGAGCCCCGGGGCTTCTGTGCCGGCGTGGACCGCGCCATCGAGATCGTGGAGCGTGCGCTGGCCAAGTTCGGCGCGCCCATCTACGTGCGCCACGAGATCGTGCACAACACCTTCGTGGTCAACGATCTCAAGGCCAAGGGAGCGATCTTCATCGAGGAGCTGGACGACGTGCCGCCCGGCGCCACCCTGGTGTTCAGCGCCCACGGCGTGAGCCGGGCGGTGCAGGAAGAGGCGCGGCGGCGCGGTTTCTCCATCTTCGACGCCACCTGTCCGCTGGTGACCAAGGTGCATGTGGAAGTGGCCAAGCTCGCCAAGGAAGGCTACGAGTTCCTGATGATCGGCCACAAGGGGCATCCCGAGGTCGAGGGCACCATGGGCCAGCTGTCCGAGGGCATCCACCTGGTCGAGGACGAGGCCGATGTGGCCCGTGTCGCCCCCCGCCAGACCGAGAAGCTGGCCGTGGTCACGCAGACCACGCTGTCGGTGGACGATGCCGCCGGCATCACGGCGGCCATCCGCGCCCGCTTTCCGCAGGTGCGCGAGCCCAAGCAGCAGGACATCTGCTACGCCACGCAAAACCGCCAGGACGCCGTCAAGGTGCTGGCGCCGCAGGTGGATGTGCTCATCGTCGTGGGCAGCCCTACCAGTTCCAACAGCAACCGGCTGCGCGAGCTGGCCGCGCGCCTGGGAACGCCCGCCTACATGGTGGACAACGCGGGCGAGCTGTGCGAGGAATGGTTTGCCAATGCCGGGCGCGTGGGCCTGACGGCCGGGGCCTCGGCGCCCGAGGTGCTGGTGGACGAGGTCATCCAGCGCCTGCGCCAGCTGGGCGCGCTGTCGGTGCGCAAGATGGATGGCATCGAGGAGACCGTGAAGTTCCCGCTGCCCAAGGGCCTGAAGATCGACGCGGCCACGGGGCTGGAGATCTCCGTGGGCAAGCAGCCCGAGACGGGCGGCTGAACCGCAGGCGCAGCGGGCATTGGCGAAAAAGCAAACGGGCGCCTGGCGCCCGTTTTGCATGGTGGGGCCGAAAGCCTCAGCTCCACAGATCCAGCGGCGGATCGGAGGCCACGGCGCGCAGGATGTCGGTGCGGCTGATGAAGCCGGCCAGCAGGCCCTGCTCATCGGTCACGGGCAGGCCCGGCAGGCCGGTCTCCAGCAGCACGCCGGCCACGCGGCGCAGGTCGGTGGTGGTGGCCACCGTGGGAATGGGGGAGATCATGACCTCGTTCACGGGCCGGCGCGCCAGGGCAATGGCGTCCTTGATCGCACCGGGCTCGGGCAGCAGGTCCAGCGGCGCCATGTCGGCACGCAGCAGCAGCCCGACCACGCGGCCACCGGCATCCAGCACGGGGGCCTGGGCCACGCCATGCTCGGCCAGCACGCGCCAGGCATCGTTGACGCCGGCCTCGGGCGATACCGTCACGGCCTCGTGGCTCATCACGTCGGCCACGGTCTGCAGGGGCTGGCGTGGCTGGCTGGGGCCTTTTTCCGTGGAAAGATAGGCATCGACCGCGCCGCGCAGCCGCGGCGCGGGCTCCGGCGCGCCGGCAGGCTGGCCCGCGAGGTCGGCCAGGATGGCGGGGAACGAGGCGGTGGCGTCGCCCGCCATCACATCGGCCGAGCGTGTGCGCAGGGCCTGCGGGCGTTGTACGCGGCGCACGGGCGCCACCTGGCCCAGCCGCTCGGCGGGACCGCGAAACATCTGTCCGTTGGGACCGAAGACAAAAAACATGGGTGCTCCCGGGTGCGCAAACCGCTGTGGGCGGCATATTGGAAGTATCGGCGCCGGCGCGGGATTTCTGTAGCGGCAAGACCCCCAACGCCCAGGGGCGGGCGCTGCCATGGCGATACCGCCTAAAATTGCCGGCTATGCTCGATATCCTTCTTCTTCGCAAAGACCTTGACTCGGCCGTCGCACGGCTGGAGACCCGCAAAAAGCCCCAGGCCTTCCTGAACGTGGAGGCCTTCCAGTCCCTGGAAGCAGAGCGCAAGTCCCTGCAGACACGGACCGAGGAGCTGCAGTCCAAGCGCAACCAGCTGTCCAAGCAGATCGGCATGCTGATGGGCAAGGGCGAGAAGGACGCTGCCGAGGCCGCCAAGGCCGAAGTCGGCAGCCTCAAGACCGAGCTGGACCAGTCGGCCACGCGCCTGGAGCAGATCCAGGGCGAGCTGCACGCCATGCTGCTGGCCGTGCCCAACCTGCCGCACGAAAGCGTGCCCGTCGGTGCGGACGAAAGCGGCAATGTGGAGGCGCGCCGCTGGGGCACGCCCAAGACCTTTGATTTCGAGGTCAAGGACCATGTGGACGTGGGCCAGCCGCTGGGCCTGGATTTCGACATGGGCGTCAAGCTGTCGGGCTCGCGCTTCACCGTGATGAAGGGCCCCATCGCCCGCCTGCACCGCGCCCTGGCGCAGTTCATGATCGACCTGCAGACCGACTCGCATGGCTACACCGAGTGCTACGTGCCCTACGCCGTCAATGCCGACTCGCTCAAGGGAACGGGCCAGTTGCCCAAGTTCGAGGGCGACCTGTTCGCCGCCAAGAAGGGCGGCCAGGACGGCGAGCCCGTGCCCGACAACGCGGCGCTCTACCTGATTCCCACGGCCGAGGTGCCGCTGACCAACTTCGTGCGCGACGTGGTCGTGGCCGAGGACCAGCTGCCCATCAAGCTCACGGCCCACAGCCCCTGCTTCCGCTCGGAGGCCGGCAGCTATGGCCGCGACACGCGCGGCATGATCCGCCAGCACCAGTTCGACAAGGTCGAGATGGTGCAGATCGTGCATCCGGAAAAGAGCTACGAGGCGCTGGAAGAGATGACCGGCCACGCCGAGGCCGTGCTGCAGAAGCTGGGCCTGCCCTACCGCGTGATGAGCCTGTGCACGGGCGACATGGGCTTTGGCTCGGCCAAGACCTATGACCTGGAAGTCTGGCTGCCTGCGCAGAACACTTACCGCGAGATCAGCTCGGTCTCCAACTGCGAGGCCTTCCAGGCGCGCCGCCTGCAGGCGCGCTTCAAGAATGCCCAGGGCAAGAACGAGCTGGTGCACACCCTCAACGGTTCCGGCCTGGCCGTGGGCCGCACGCTGGTGGCGGTGCTGGAGAACTACCAGAACGCCGACGGCTCGGTGACCATCCCCGAGGCGCTGCGCCCGTACATGGGTGGACAGACTTTGCTGAAGGCCTGAATTTTTAGGCTATAATTTCAGCTTCGACGCTGCGGAGAGGTGGCAGAGTGGTCGATTGTACCTGACTCGAAATCAGGCGTACGTGCGAACGTACCGAGGGTTCGAATCCCTCCCTCTCCGCCAGAAACATGAAACCCAGTGCTATGTGAATAGCACTGGGTTTTTCTGTTTCCGGCATTGCCTGGCGAGAGTCCGGGCGATTGGGGCCGCCATAAAAAATGCCCGCGTTGGCGGGCCATGCTCAGATCTCGAGGGCCTTGCGGTCCTTGCCTTCGATCCAGCGCGGCGGCTTGCCCCGTCCCGTCCAGGTGGCTCCGGTGGCGGGGTCCCGGTATTTCGGCACGCCAATGTTGGCGGACTTGGATTTGCGGGCGCTGAAGATGTCGTCGTGGGTCAATCCGAACTCATGGACGAGTTCTCGGACCTTGGCGATGACTCCGCCTTTCTCCGCCTTCAGCGTTTCGGCAATCCGTGCCTCAAGCTCGCTCTTTTGCTTGAGCAGGGTTTTGTAATCTGCTGTCATATGTTCCTCATGGATAGTGTGCTACACAATGACGCATTTTATGGAGACAGGGTCGATGTCGCATGTGGGACATCGTCGGTGTTTGCACCTAGGTTTTTCAATATTTCGCCATTGTTCGGGATAGAGCGCGAGGCCTTTGTCTACGCCTCGACAAACTCCCGGTGGCTGCTGAAGTGCAGGATTTCGGAATCCTGCGCTCCGCCCTGTCTTTGAATGACGATGGTGCCATTGGCATGCAGATAGATTCGGATGCCCGGCGTGGTCTCCGAATCCCAGTAGCAGGGGCTTTTGTCGAGGTTTTTCCAGCCGTGCTCTGCGCACAGCGTGCGCTGGCGCATGCTGTTGAGCAATTGCCTGCGCGCGCCTGCGCCTTCGCAGATGCGCATCCACAGCAGCAGGAGCATGTCGTGCGCTTCCTGGCGGGATGAGCAGGGAGGCATGTGCTTCAACTGGCCCAGGAGGGTAAGGAACCGCTGTTCTATGCTGATGTTCAGTGCCATGCCCATCTCCTTTGTGCGTGGATATGCATCAAAGTGTAGGCAGCGCCGAAGGCTGCCGATATAGGGCGGATGACGACAGCGCCGGTGGCTTTTTTTCCTGCCGGTTTGCAGGATGGGCGCCTGGCCGGCTGTCGTGACAAAGGCCAGCGGCGTCAATGCGACTGCATGCCCATGAGATTGCAGGACATGGCGCATTGCTGGCAGGCTGCCGCGCAGGTCTGGCAATGGTCGTGGGAATGCTTGCCGCATTCGTCGGCGCAGGCCTGGCAGATCCGGGCGCACAGGCGGCAGATGTCTGAGACATGCGGACTTTGGCGCGCCATTGAGGCCACGGCCAGTTCGCAGACCTGCGCGCATTCAAGATCCTGGGCAATGCAGGCGGCCATCATCTGGACGTCTGTTTCCTTCAGGCAGGCGGCGGCACAGGTATTGCAGGCAATGATGCAGGCTTGGCAGGCATCCATGCAGGCCTTGTAGTCGATGGCCGGTGGGGTGGTATTCATGGGAGTTCTCCTGGAATGAGGGAGTGAAGTCGCGCAGGGCGTTCTTCCTTGGCCAGCTATCCGCACCAAAGAAAACGCCCCGCGAACGGGGCTGTGTCAAAGACCGCAAGGGTCGGGATTTACAGGTAGGGCACGCCGTAGTAATCGTTCACGCGGCGTCCATATTCATCGGTGTAGGCCGGTGCCGTGTCGCGCTCATAGCGGGGCGCGTTGTCCAGCTGCTCGCGCGTGAGCGACACCACGTAGCCGTTCATGTCGGGCTCGTACTTGAGGGATTCCCAGGGCAGCGGATAGCGGTCCGTGCCGATGCCCAGGAAGCCGCCGAATTCCATCACGGCGTAGCGCACCTTGCCGGACAGCTTGTCGATCATCAGCGTGTCTATGCTGCCCAGCTTGTCGCCTGCGGGGTTGTAGACATTGGTGCCGCTGACGGTTTCGGAAGAAATGACGCTCGATACGGTGTTGGGTGTGACCATGAGGCTCTCCATTGAGTGGGTTGGTGCTGGCACGCCGACGCTGTGCATCTGGCGGCTGGGCGATGCGGCATGGGAAAAGGCGCGGGAGGCGGCCCCTTCAAAGCCCGTGCATCGCCTGGCGAAGTCGAAGCCTGTGTGCTTCTGGGTTCCAGCTTAGGACCGCAATGAAGTGCTCCGGGTAGTCGGTGCGCCGCGACCGGCGTAGGAGGGTCCTTGGGCGCCGGAGGCCAGGTCCTACGAGCCCTTGTAGTCAAGGTCTGCGCAGCTGCGGCCCTTTGCTGACGCGGCAGCGCAGCCTGGGCCGGCGTCGGCCTGGCGGGCACAGGCGTACAACGAAAACTGCAAGAGGGATGCAGCGGATGCAGTCCCGCGTCCACGGTCCATCCCCGAAGGAGATTCCCATGAATGCAAGCAACAAGCCATCCATCCCGCCGGTGTCTGCAGATGCGGTGGAGGACGAAGACCTGGCCGAACAGGCACGACCGGGCCACGGCGTACCTTCCCAGGACCCCGAGGCAGCTGCCCAGTACCAGCTGTCGCCGCAGGATGCGCAGCGCGAGTCACGCTCGGTGTTCATCGGCGGCGGCGTACTGGCCGGAGCCGCTGCCGGCGCTGCCGCCGGTGCGGTCATTGCAGGCCCGGTGGGTGTGGTGGTGGGCGGCACGGTAGGCAGCGTGGCCGGTGCGCTGGGCGGTGCGGCCGCAGGTGCCGTGGCGCCGGCAGAGAGTGCGCAAAAGCCAGTGGAAAAGCCCGTGCCACCCGGCAGCAAGTCTTCCGGGTGACACGGGCAGGCCGTTGCAGGCCATGTGTGGCGCGGCGGGCATGGACGGCGGCGGATGCATCCCGTATACAGGGGCCTGTCCACTTTCCTATCCACCCAGATGGCCAACGTTCTCATAGGCATCGTCGCCGCAATCCATGTCTACATTCTCGTGCTGGAGATGTTTCTCTGGGACCGGCCGGCTGGCAGGAAGGCCTTTGGGCTGACGCCGGAATTTGCGCAGCAGACCAGGACGCTGGCCGCCAACCAGGGGCTTTACAACGGCTTTCTCGCCGCAGGGCTGATCTGGGGGCTGGCGCAGGGCGCCGACGGCCTGGCGTTCAAGTACTTTTTTCTCCTGTGCGTGCTGGTGGCAGGCCTGTATGGCGCCGCCACCGCCAGCCGCAAGATCCTCTGGGTGCAGGCCGTGCCGGCCGCCGTTTCGCTGCTGGCCCTGTACCTGGGGCTGTGAGAACGCCCGGGCACCGGTGGGCGAAACCGCTGCAGCTGCTGCTGGACCGTGACCCCGGCGTGCGAGGCGCGGGCCGGCATAGCCGGCATGGCCGGCGTCAGTCCACCAGCGCCTGTATGGCCTGCAATTGCGCCGCCAGCCCAGGCCGCGCGGCCGGAAAAGTCTCCTCGAAGGCGGCAGTGCCTATCGTGAAGCCCGCTGCGCCGCCGGCCAGCACGGCCGCGATGCGTTCACTGCGATCAATGGAGCCGGCCACGACCACGGGTTTGTCCACCGCATCGCAGACGGCCTTGATCAGGGCCGGCACATCGCCGTGGAAGCGGTAGGCCAGCAGGTCCAGGCCATGCACGCCGTCCAGCCCCGCCATGCGGCGGGCGCTGGCCACGATGTCCTGTACCGGGCCTGAAAGCACGCTCGGATGCCCGCTCACCTTGCCGGGAAATGGGTAGTACGCAATGCCGCTGCCGCGCAGCACGGGCAGCACCGCCTCGGGCCGTGTGCCACCCATGAGCACGTCCACCCCGATGTCGACCGCCGCGCGGGCGGAGGCCACTTCGCTGGCCTCGTCGAGGCTGACAACCTCCAGATAGACCCTGGCGCCGCCCGCACGGATGTCCCGGGCCAGGGCATGCAGCTCGGGCAGGGGCAGGCCGATGTCCTTGAAGCCCACATGGCGAACGCCCTGGGCCAGCACCTCGCGCAGCCGCTCGCGCGCATCGGCAATGGTCCTGTCCTGCTGCGTGAGCATGAAGATGAAGTCCGGGCGTTGCATTCGTGCGCTGGCACCGGTACGGGTGGCCTGCACCATGGCTGCCGCCTGGCGCAGCGCACAGGCCAGGCTGGCGTGGTCGGCGCGGCCCGTGCCCGCGATGTCGAAGGCCGTGCCATGGTCCACCGAGGTGCGCACAAAGGGCAGGCCCACGGTGATGTTCACGCCTTGCTCCACACCCAGGTATTTCACGGGAATCAGCCCCTGGTCATGGAACTGGGCGACCACCACGTCGAACTCGCCCCGGCGCGCCCGCATGAAGACCGTGTCGCCGGGCCAGGGGCCGCTGGCGTCGATGCCTTCGGCGCGCGCGGCGGCAATGGCGGGGATGATCACCGAGCGGTCCTCGTCCCCGAACAGACCGTTTTCACCGGCATGCGGATTGAGCCCTGCCACGGCCACCCGGGGCCGGGGGATGCCGAACGCGCGGCAGGCCTGGTGCGCGAGGCGAATGGCGCGCAGCTCGTTGTCCATGGTCACGGAGGCGATGGCCTGCTGCAGCGGCACATGGATGGAGACCAGCAGCACCCGCAGCTCATCATTGGCGAGCATCATGGCGAAGTCGCGTGTGCCGGAACGCTCGGCCAGCATCTCTGTATGGCCCGGATGCGGGCAGCCTGCCGCGCGCAGCGCTTCCTTGTGGATGGGGGCGGTCACCAGGCCCGAGACGTCGCCAGCCAGGGCCAGGTCGATGCCGCGCTGGATATAGGCATGGCAGGCCGCGCCGGCGCGTGCATCGACGCAGCCCCAGGGCAGGTCCGGCGGCAGGTCCTCGCCGGTCTGCAGCACGAAGAGCGTGGCGGGCGGCACCAGGGCAGGGACCTGGGCCGGTGTCTCGATGGCCCGGATCTGCGGATGGACGCCCAGCCCATCGGCCGCCCGCTGCAGCCGGGCGATGTCGCCGATGACGAGAAACGGCGTGCAGGGCCGCGCAGGGTCCATTGCCAGCTTGACGATGATCTCGGGCCCGATGCCCAATGGATCGCCCATGGTGATGGCCAGGGGCGCGCTGGTCGGGGTGCTGGCCGAGGGGTTGGCGGAGTTGGGGCTGGAGTGCTTCATGGTTCTTGCTGAAACCTCAATCGATGGGCTTACTTTGCATGAAGATGCTCCAGTAATAAATCGATATAGACTCATCATTCAATTGAGCAATGTTCAACTGAAAGTCCGCTGTTCCACCTGTCTAGAGCCGCCACTGCCATGCCCGCACCCGTCCACATGCCGCCGCTGTCTGCCCTGCGCGCCTTCGAGGCCACGGTGCGCCATGGCAGTGTCTCCAAGGCCGCGCGCGAGCTGCACCTGACCGATGGCGCCGTGAGCCGTGCCGTGCGCGACATGGAGGAGGCGCTGGGCTTTGCGCTGTTCCAGCGCAGCAACCGCAGCATCATTGCCACGCCCACGGCCCGCGTGCTGGCCGAGGAGGTGGCCCTGGCGCTGGAGCGCCTGCGCGGCGCGCTGGGCCGCGCGCGGCAGGCGGCAGGGCCGGACCGGCCGCTGGTGCTGTCGTGCGAGCCCACGTTTTTGATGCGCTGGCTGATTCCGCGTCTGGGTGGTTTGCAGGAAGCGATCGGCACGCAGCGCGAGCTGCGCCTGGTATCGGCCGGCGGCTCCGTGCCCTTTGCGCGCGAGGGCATTGATCTGGCCATACGCCGCGCGGATTTCGACATGGGCGCCGATGTGGTGGCCGAGCCCTTTCTGCAAGAGCGCGTGGGGCCCGTCTGCAAGCCCGCGCTTGCCAAGGCGCTGGCACGCTCAGGGCCGCTGGGCGGGGTGCTGCTGCATACGCAGTCGCGGCCGGACGCATGGGGGCATTGGAGCGAACTGACCGGCGTGCCGCTGCGGGCCGGTCGCGAGGTGCGCTTCGAGCATTTCTACCTGAGCCTGCAGGCCGCCGTGGCCGGGGCCGGCGTCGCCATCGGCCCGCTGGCACTGGTGGCCGATGACCTGGCCAGCGGCACGCTGTGCGCGCCGCGCGGCTTCGTGGCCGATGGCTCGCACTACGTGCTTATGTCGCCCCGGCCGGTGCAGGACGAGGCCAGCTTCGCCCTGGTGCTGGACTGGCTGCGCGCGCAGACCTTGCCGCTGGGCCTGGCGCATGCACAGGCACATGCACAGGCCCCGGCGGCCGGCTGAGCGTCGATCAACCGGGCTCCTGATCGTGCTCCGACAGCTCGCGCCAGTGCGTGCGTGTGAAGGCGTAGGCCGTGTCCAGCGCCGGTGACAGGGTGCGCGCGGCCATGCGCGCCATGCCGTAGCGGCCGCATCGGCGGGGATCGGCGGGCAGGGGCACTTCGGCCATGGCGCCGCTGGCGCGCTCCTTGCGGGTGATGGACAGCACGCCGAACAGCAAGGTGTCCGTGGCCAGGGTCACGCCGCGCAGCAGGTCCAGGTCGTTGCAGTGCAGGGTGAACAGCTTGTCGGGCTCGGCGCCTTCGCCCCACAGCTCGGCCAGCTGCCGCGCCATGGCCGTGCTCAACGTGGTGGTGGCCAGCGGGTAGCGGCGGATCTCGTCCATGCCGGGGTTTTGCAGCACGGGGTGGCCCGCGCGGCAGACCAGGCCGGCTGGCAGCTCGCCCAGCAGTTCCATCTCCACGTCATCGGCGGCGCGCAGCACGTAGGCGTCGCCGACGATGGCATCGATGGATTCGTTGCGCAGCAGCTGCAGCAATGCGCTGGTGGCACCCATTTCGGCGCGCACCTTCACGCGCGGATGCGCCTGCGCCATGTGGATCAGAAAGGGCTTGAGCAGCAGTGCCGCGGGCGCGGGCGCCACGCCAATGGCGAGCGCGCCTTCCTGGCCGCCGCGCAGCAACTCCAGGTCACGCCGCAACTGGGTTTCCTCCAGCCGCATGCGGCGTGCACGCTCGGCCACGAGCTCGCCAAACACTGTCAGCCGGGCGCGCCGCGCGCCCCGGTCGAACAGCTGCGCCCTGAGTTCATCTTCCAGCGCGCGGATGCTGCGGCTGAGCGCCGGCTGGGTGAGATGCACGGCGCGCGCTGCGTCGGAAAAGGTGCCGTGCTCGACGATGGCCAGCAGGTGCCGCAGCTTCTGTGTATCCATGCGGAGTCCTCATGGTTTGTTGGCAAATTTTTCATTTGAATTATAGGTAGGCGCTTCCTAAGATCGCATCCAGGGACATTGAAATGTTCTATAGAGCGGCCACAACCGCCAACTCTTTCATCGGAGCAAAAGGAGACAAACCATGCTCAAGCTGTTCATCGGCATAGGCATCCCGTACATCGCGGTGATCGGCCTGCTTCCCTGGGTCGCGTCCGTCGATCGCTTCGTGTTGGGCGTGCCCTTCATCTACCTGTGGATCTTCATGTGGTTCGTGCTGACGTCGCTGTGCATGCTCGTGTGCTGGCTGATGTTCGACCGCCACGAAGCCGACGACGCGCAGTCCGCCTGAAGGGAGCACCGCCATGACCACCGCAGTCTTTCTGGGCTTCATCGCGCTGTCCCTGTACCTGGCCATCCGCTCGCGCACGGGCAAGGGTGCGCAAAGCGTGCATGACTTCTTCGTCGCCTCCCGCCAGTTCGGCGCCTACCTGGTGTTCTTCCTGGCCGCCGGCGAGATCTACAGCATCGGCACCATGGTCGGCTTTCCGGGCGGCATCTACGCCAAGGGGCCGACATATGGCGTCTGGTTCCTGGGCTACATCCTGCTGGCCTATCCGCTGGGCTACTTCCTCGGCCCCATGATCTGGAAGGCGGGGCTGCGGCACAACGCCATCACGCTGCCGGACCTGTTCAAGGGCCACTTCGGCAGCCGTGCGCTGGAGCTGATCGTGGCCGGCTCGGCCATCCTGTTCCTGCTGCCCTGGGGCCAGCTGCAGTTCACGGGGCTGGTGGCCGCGCTCAAGGGCCTGGGATGGAATTTCCAGCCGCTGCACCTGCTGCTGATCTCTGCGGGCCTGGCCTTCACCTACATCGCCATCTCGGGGGTGCGCGCCTCGGCCTATATCGCCATCCTCAAGGACATCCTCATGGTGGTGGCCATCATCGCCACGGGCGTGGCCGTGGGCTGGCATGCGGGCGTGGGCGATGTGTTCACCGCCGCCAGCGCCAAGGTCAGCAACCACATGACCGATACGCAGCTGCGCTTTTCCATGAGCACCATGCTGTTCCAGGCGCTGGGCTTCTACATGATGCCGTTCGCGGTTCAGAACTTCTTCACGGCCAAGAGTTCGCACACCATCCGCCGCACGCAGATCGCCATGCCGCTGTACATGCTGATGTACCCGTTCCTGGTGCTGGCCTCGTACTACGCCATCAGCCAGAACCTGCAGCTGGCATCGCCCAACGAGGCCTTCTTCGCGGCTGCCGTGCGACTGCTGCCCGACTGGCTGCTGGGCCTGGTGGCCGCAGGCGCCGCGCTGTCGGGCCTGCTGGTGCTGGCGGGCATCTGCCTGGCCATCGGCCCCATCGTGGCCCGCAACCTGCTGCCCGGCCTGCCCGAGGCCAAGCAAAAGCAGGGCGCCAAGGTGGTGATCGTCATCTACCTGGTGCTGTCCATCGTGATGACGCTGCTCACGCCCAACCTGATGCTGACGCTGATCAACACCACCTACTACGGCGTGACGCAGTTCTTCCCCGGAATGATGGCCATCCTCTTCGGCTGGCGCATCCGGCCCATGGCCGTTGCCCTGGGCATTGCCTGCGGCCAGGCGCTGGCCATTGCGCTGTACATCCAGCAGCCGGATTTCGGCGGCATCAACCTGGGCTTCATCAGCCTGGCGCTGAACCTGCTGGTCACGGCCATCGTCCACTATCTGCCGGGTGCCGCGCGCGTCAAGGCCGCCTGAAAAAGACCACCACCATGAACCACGACGAGAACGCGCGCACGCAGGTCTTTGTGGCGCGCACCATCCTCACCATGAACCCGGCCCAGCCGCAGGCCACCCATGTGGCCGTGCAGGGCGGCCGCATCTTGGCCGTTGGCCAGGAGGCCGACATGGCTGCCTGGCCCGAGGCCGAACGCATCGACCACCTGCACGACAAGGTCCTCATGCCCGGCCTGATCGAGGCGCACAGCCACCTGATGGAAGGCGCCATGTGGGAGGCCGTGTACCTGGGCTACTTCGATCGGCGCGATCCCGAGGGCCGCCTGTGGCCCGGCCTGCGCACGCTGGATGCCGTGCTGGCGCGCCTGGCCGAGGCCGAGCGTGCCCTGCCCGATGCGCAGGCCACGCTGCTGGCCTGGGGCTTCGATCCCATCCTCTTCGGCAGCAGCCGGCTGTCGGTGCGCGAGCTGGACCGTGTCTCCGCCACGCGGCCCATCGTCATCCTGCATGCCAGCGTGCACCTGATGAATGTGAACTCGGCCATGCTGGCGCTGGCCGGCATCGACGAGGACACCGACATCGACGGCATCCACAAAGATGCCGAGGGCCAGCCCACCGGCGAGCTGCAGGAGTTCGCCGCCATGTATCCGGTGCAGAAGGTGATCGGCAGCGCGCTGTCGCTGGCCGCCGCCGAGCAGCGCGAGGCGATCTGGAAGTTCGGCCGCGTGGCCCAGCTCGCGGGCGTGACCACGGCCACCGACCTGGTCAGCGATCTCTCGCCCCAGGGCCTGTCCGCGCTGCGCGAAGTCACGGGCGACGCGGCCTATCCGCTGCGCATCGTCCCGGCCTTCGCGCCGCAGCGCAACCCGGAAGGCGGTGCTGCGCGCGTGCATGCTGCAGCGGCGTCCTCGGCCAGCGACAAGCTGCAGTTCGGCCCCGTCAAGTTCATCGTGGACGGCTCCATCCAGGGCTTCACGGCGCGCCTGCGCGCTCCCGGCTATGCGGGCGGGCAGCCCAACGGCCTGTGGCTGATTCCGCCGTCGCAGCTGCCCGCGCTGTTCGAGCCCTTCCACCTGGCCGGTCTGCAACTGCACATCCACACCAACGGAGACGAGGCCACCGAGGTGGTGCTGGATGTGATCGAGGACCTGCTGGCCAGGCACCCGCGCGCCGACCATCGCCACACCCTGCAGCACTGCCAGCTGGCCAGCAGCGCCCAGCTGCAGCGCGCCGCGCGCCTGGGAATGTGCGTCAACTTCTTCTCCAACCATCTTTATTACTGGGGCGATGCCCACGCCGAGCAGACCGTGGGCATGCAGTGGGCCTCGCGCATGAATGCAGCGGGCACGGCGCGGCGCCTGGGCATGGATTTCGCCATGCATTCCGATGCGCCCATCACCCCCATCCACCCCCTGTTCACCGCCTGGTGCGCCGTGCAACGCGAAACCGCTTCAGGCCGCGTGCTGGGCGAGGCCGAGCGCCTGTCGGTGGACGATGCCCTGCATGCCATCACCATGGGCGCGGCCCGTACCCTGAAACTGGAGCGGCGCGTGGGCAGCATCGAGCCCGGCAAGCTGGCGGACTTCGCCGTGCTGGAGGACGATCCCCGCGCGGTGGCGCCAGCGGCCCTCAAGGACGTGAAGGTCTGGGGCACCGTGCTGGGCGGCCGCATCTTCCCCGCGCCCGGGTCAGCGCCATGAGCACGCCGGCCGCCGCGGCGCAGCGGGTGCCCATTTCCATGGTCGTCGTGGGCGGCTACCTGGGCGCGGGCAAGACCACCTTGCTCAACCGGCTGCTGGAGCGCGCCGATGGCCTGCGCGTGGCCGTGCTGGTCAACGACTTCGGCGAGATCAACATCGACGCCGCCCTGATCCGCACACGCAGCAGCGACGTGCTGCAGCTGGAAAACGGCTGCATCTGCTGCTCCATCGGCGGCCGGCTGGCCGAGGCCCTGGCCGCCGTGGGTGCGCGGCCCGACCGGCCGGACCTGCTGGTCATCGAGGCCAGCGGCGTCTCCGACCCCGTGCGCATCGCCCAGGTCGGCATGCTCGACCCCGCACTGCAGCTCAACGCCATCCTGGTGGCGGTGGATGTCCAGGACGTCGATGAACAACTGTGCGACCCGCTGGTCGGCGACATGGTCCGCCGCCAGATCTCGGGCGCGACGGTGCTGGTGCTGACCAAGGCCGATCTGGCCGGCGCATGTGCCACCGAAAAGGTGGCCGCGCGCGTGGCCGGCATGGCGCCCGGTGCCGTGGTGCTGGCGGCCCGCCATGGCGAGATACCGCTGGCCGTGTTCATTGATGCGGCTGCCTCGCCACGCCGCCCGCAAGGCCTGCTGCAAGCGGGCGGCTCCTGGAAAAGCCAGACCGGGAACATGGCCGGCATGGCCGATGTGGGCAGCTTTTCCTACGCAACGCGCCGCTGCTTTGACCGGCAGCGGTTGCGGCAGGCGCTGCGTACGCTGCCTGTCCCCCTGTTGCGGGCCAAGGGCATCGTGCGGCTGGGCGGGCAGGACAGCGTCCAGGAAGTCCACGTGGTGGGTGGGCGCTTGCGCATTGCCAGCCTGCATGGGGCCAGGGTCTCGGAGTCCGTGTTTGTCTTCATTGGCTGTTTCACGGCGATGGGGCGGGAGGCGATACTCCGCTGTCTTGAGGGAGCCCTGGCCGCGCCATGAAGACAACTTTGGCGGTGTCGAAATTTTTGGAATTTTGGATTTCGGGCCAAAAAAACGTATTAGAATTTAGGTCTTCTAGGGGAGTCGCCAAGTTGGTAAAGGCACCGGATTTTGATTCCGGCATGCGAGGGTTCGAGTCCTTCCTCCCCTGCCAGATAGACAAAAGCCCTGACAGTTTTGCTGTCAGGGCTTTTTTGTTTTCGGGCTGCAGGCCAGGCTCAGGCCGCAGCCAAGTGTGAGTCGGCACTTGCCATGGCGGCGTTGAGCGTTGCGCGTATGCCCTGCGCATAGGGCGTCTTGGCGATGGGGCCCAGCAGGGCGTGCAGGGCGGAGTCCTCCATGATCAGCGGATCGGTCAGCAGGTAGTGCATCTCGGCCAGCTCGCGCATGAAGGGGTTGAACAGGCCGGCCAGGCGCAGCGCGGTCTTGCCTGCAACGCGCAGTTTCAACGGCCTGCCGCTCAGGCGTTCGATCTCGGAGACGATGTCGCGCTGCGTGGTCACACCCGCGCCAGCCAGGTGCCAGACCCTGCCGAATGCCTGCGGCGTGTCGATGAGGCGCGCCACGACGGGGCCCACATCAGGCACATAGACAAACTCGTGCGGACGGTCCAGCGGGCCGATCATGTCGGCCCGGCCGCCACGGGCCGCCGCCTCGAAGGCTCCGTGCAGCAGGCTGTTGTGCACGCCCGGGCCGTAGAAGTCGGGCAGGCGCAGTACGGCGGCCTCGATGCGGCCCTGTGCGTGGGCCTGCAGCAGCAGGTCTTCCTGCGCCTTGCGCATGCGGCCCTTGAAGGTATGCGGGTTGCGTGGATGGTCTTCCTTCACGGCATGGGCCTGCGCCTTTCCATAGGGATAGACGGTGCCGATCAGCACGATGCGGCGCACGCCCGCGGCAATGGCGCCTTCCAGCGTCTTGCGCATCAGCTCGGGATGCAATTGAAACTGCCAGTAGTTCACGCCCACCAGGTAGACCAGCGTGTCCACGCCGTGGGCGGCAGCCTCGACGGAGCCGGTGCTGTCCGGGTTCCAGGGGGACGATCTCGGCCAGCGGGTCGGCGCCGAAGGTCTGGCGCAGGCTGGCTGCGTTGCGGCCGACCACGCGGTAGGTGCGGCCCTGTTGTCTGAGCGCGGCGGCCAGACTCTGGCCGATGGCGCCTGCGGCGCCGAAGAGTGCAATGGATGGCATGGGCTGGGTCCTGTGGTGACAGCCTCAGTGTCAGCAACCCGCTGCAAAAAGAAAATTGCCTAGAATTCTCTGGTGTCCATGCATAAATGAATGGATGAGTGATGTCGGAACCCCACTGGGAGTGGTATCGCAGTTTTTTGCAGGTGCTGGAGTCCGGGTCGCTGTCAGCGGCGGGCCGGGCCATGGGTGTGGCGCAGCCGACCGTGGGCCGCCACATCGACGGGCTGGAGTCGGCGCTGGGCCTGCAACTGTTCACCCGCTCATCCGATGGCTTCGCGCCCACGGAGGCGGCCTACGAGCTTCAGCCCTATGCAGCCAGCATGGCCGCGACGGCGGCCGCGCTGCGCCGCGTGGCGGCCAGCCATGGCTCGGGCGTGCGCGGCACGGTGCGGCTGACGGCCAGCGAGGTGGTGGGCGTGGAGGTGCTGCCGCCTGTGCTTGCGCAATTGCGCGCGGCACACCCTGAACTGGGCATCGAGCTGGTGCTGTCCAACGCGGTGGATGACCTGCTGCGCCGCGAGGCCGACGTGGCCGTGCGCATGTTCCGGCCTCAGCAGGAGGCGCTGGTGGCACGCCATATCGGCGCCATCGAGCTGGGGCTGCATGCCCATGAAAGCTATCTGTCCGCACGCGGCGTGCCGGAATCGCTGGAGGACCTGGCCGGGCATTCGCTCATCGGCTTCGACCATGAAAGCGCCCTGATCCGAAAGATGCAGCAGCAGTTTCCCATGCTCACGCGCGAAGGCATGGCGCTGCGCTCGGACAGCGACCTGGCCCAGCTGGGCGCCATCCGCGCGGGCTTTGGCATTGGCGTGTGCCAGTCGGCATTGGCGGCCCGGGAGCCGGGCCTGGTGCGGGTGCTGCCCCAGGCGTTTTCATGGAAGCTCGATACCTGGGTGGCCATGCACGAGGACCTGCGCAAGAGCGAGCGCTGCGCCGTGGTCTTCAAGGCCGTGGCCCAGGCGCTGACGGCCTATGCCAGAGGCGGTGCCTGACGCCCGGCACCCAGGGGCACTTGTGCTTCAGCCGGCGTGCAGCAGGCAGGAGCGCGCGAGATGGCGCAGCGTGGACTTTCTGCGCTGGGTGGCGACAAAGGACTGGCAGTTGTGGGCGATGTAGGCGGCCATGACCACGGTCAGGCTGGCGATGGCCCACAGCGGAATGGGCAGCAGGGAATCGAGCAGCACCGCGCACACGGCCAGCATCGACAGGCAGGGCAGCAGCCGCAGCAGGGCGGCTTGCCGGGGTTGCTGATTGCGCAGCAGGGTGAGGACTTGGGTGGCGGTCAGCCTGCGGAATCTGCCGGCTTGCTTGCGAAAAACGTTCACGGCGCGGTAGGGCGTTGATGTGGATCAAAAATTTGTGTGCAAATGTATCATCTTGGTGCATGCCCATCAAGCGATGTGTGGCGCCATGACAAAGGCCCGCGCAGGGCGGGCCTCTTGCGGCAATGCCTGTGCAGGCGTCAGCGCATCTCGATCTCGATGGCGATCAGCACGAAGGCCGCCATCCACAGCGTCTCCACCACCAGCAGTGCAAAAGGCCGCCAGCCGGCCTGGGCCAGTTGCTGGAACGAGGTCTTCAGGCCCAGTGCCGCAATGGCCAGCACCAGGCAGTTGCGCGACAGGTCGCTCAACTGGTGCTGCAGGCCCGGCGGCACCCAGCCCAGCGAGTTGATGGCCACCAGCGCCACGAACACCCACAGGAACCAGGGCACCAGGCCCGGCTTCTTGCCGTGGTGCTGCTCGGCCGCCGCCTCGCGCTGGCGCTTGAACAGGGCCGAGACCATGACCACCACCACGGCCAGCATGGACACGCGGAACAGCTTGACGATGGTGGCGTAGTCGCCCGTGGCCTGGTCGATGGTGTAGCCCGCGCCCACCACCTGGGCCACGTCGTGGATGGTGCCGCCGATGAACAGGCCCGCCAGCTCGGGCGGCAGATGCAGGGCGCGCGCCACCAGCGGGTACAGCACCATGGCGGCCGTGGACAGCACGGTGACCGTGACCACCACGGTCAGCGTGAAGCGGTCGCTGTCCTTGTCGCGCGGCAGCACCGACGAGATGGCCAGCGCCGCCGAGGCGCCGCAGATGGCCACCGCGCCGCCCGACAGCACGCCCTGCGGGCGCGTCAGGCCCAGGCGCCGGCCCAGCAGCGTGCCGCACAGCAGCGTGGTGACCACGGCCGCGATGACGATCAGCGCCGTGGTCCAGCCCAGGCCCGCGATCTGCGTGGCCGTGATGCGCGCGCCCAGCAGGCCCACGCCCAGGCGCAGCACGCCGCGCGCACAGAACTCGATGCCCGGCTTGGCGCGCGCGTCCTGGCTCAGGAAGTGGAAGGCCACGCCGAAGAACAGCGCGAACAGCAGCTGCGGCCCGCCATGCAGCGTGGAGACGAAGGTCGCCGCCAGCGCGATCACGCCCGACAGGCCCGTGCCGGGCAGGAGCCTGAGCCACTGCAGCATGCGAGGCACGGGCGCCTGCGCAGCCACCTGTGCTTGGACCTGGCTCATGACTGCTCCTTGCCGCCCGCCGCGCTGGCCAGCACGGCCAGCGCGCAGGACGCAATGCGGCTGGCCACCGAGTCCGAACGGCTGGTCAGCACGATGGGCACGCGCATGCCCAGCACCAGGCCCGCGCATTCGGCGTCGGCCATGTAGACCAGCTGCTTGTAGATCATGTTGCCGGCCTCCAGGCTGGGCACCAGCAGCACGTCGGGCTGGCCGGCCACATCGGAGACGATGCCCTTGTGATGCGCCGAGCGCAGCGAGATGGCGTTGTCGTAGGCCAGCGGCCCGTCGAGGATGGCGCCGCTGATCTGCCCCCGGTCGGCCATCTTGCACAGCGCGGCCGCGTCGATGGTGCCGGGAATGGCGGGGTTGACCGTCTCCACCGCCGAGAGCACGGCCACGCGCGGCCGGGCAATGCCGATGGCACGGGCCAGGTCGATGGCGTTCTGCGCAATATCGCGCTTGTCCATCAGCGTGGGGAAGATGTTGACCACGCAATCGGTCATCAGCAGCGGGCGCTCGAAGCCCGGCAGGTCCATCACGAACACATGGCTGGCGCGGCGGCTGCCGCGCAGGCTGGCCTCGCGCGCCACGGCGGCGCCCAGCAACTCGTCGCTGTGCAGGCTGCCCTTCATCAGCGCGCGGGCCTGGCCGCTGCCGCACAGCGCCGCCGCCTGGGCAGCCGCCGCGCGTGGATCGTCGGCGGTGGAGTGGATGGACGCGCCCGCCAGGTCCAGCCCGGCCGCCTGGGCCGCCGCTCGGATGCGTGCCTCGGGGCCGACCAGCAGCGGCGTGATCAGGCCCGCCTGCGTGGCCTGCATGGCGGCCTGCAGCGAGCCCGCATCACAGGGATAGGCCACGGCCACGGGAATGGGGCCTTGCGCCTTGGCTTGGTCGAGCAAGTGCTGGAGATGGGGACGGGGCGTGGCGGGCGCATCATCGGCGGCCACGGCAAGTGAAAGTGGGGGGACCATGAAAGCTCCTGCGGGAAAGTACAGGGCCCGGCGCGAGCAACGCAGGGAATCTGGGAATCGGCTTTCGAGGGCCTTGCGCTTCACCCAGGCGCATGAAACCGGCGCGGCCCATCCCAGGGACACCGAGGAAGGGCCGCCCCGCACCGAGGGTGTCGTCCCCCTCCCCCGCGCAGCGGGTAGAGAGGGGGAAGGCGCGTCAGCGCCTCAGGGGGTTAGACAAAGTCCTTGTACTTTTCGAGGAAGCGCACGGGCTTGGAGAGCGCATCGCGGCGGAACGGGTCACCCAGTTCGCGCGTGCACATCACCTCGATCACGCAGGTCTTGCCGTGGTTCATCTGCAGGTCGATGGCCTTCTTCAGCGCCGGGCCCACGTCCTCGATCTGGTCGACCACGATGCTCTCGGCGCCCATGGCGCTGGCAATGGCTGCGAAGCTCTCGCTTTCCAGCTCGCCGGCCACGAAGCGGCGGTTGTAGAAGTCCACCTGGTTCTTCTTCTCGGCGCCCCACTGGCGGTTGTGGAAGACCACGGCCGTGACGGGAATGTCATGGCGCACGGCGGTCATGATCTCCACCATGCTCATGCCCCAGGCGCCGTCGCCGGCGTAGGCGATGGCCGGGCGGTCGGGCGCCGCGCACTTGGCACCGATGATGGTGGGCAGGGCATAGCCGCAGTTGCCGAAGCTCATGGGCGCGAAGAAGCTGCGCGGCTCGTCGAAGCGCAGGTAGCTGTTGGCCACGGAGTTGATGTTGCCGATGTCGGTGGAGACCATCACGCGCGGCGGCATGGCCTTTTCCAGCTCGCGCAGCACCTGGCGCGGATGCAGGTACTGGCCGCCCGTGGGCGTGCGCTCGCCCTTGGCCTCTTCGATCATGTCCAGGCTGTAGGGGTCGCGCTCATGCGTCCACTCGTCCAGCTCCTTCTCCCAGGCCGCCTTCTCGGTGGCGATGGTGTCGGCGCGCGCGGCCTTGGTGGCGTCGCAGGCCAGGGTCTGGCCCTGCAGGCGGCGGCCCAGCTCGCGTGCCACGGCCTTGGCGTCGCCGTGGATGCCCACCGAGATCTTCTTGACCAGGCCCAGGTTGGTGTGGTCGGCTTCGACCTGGATGATCTTGGCGTTCTTGGGCCAGTAGTCCATGCCGTGCTGGGGCAGGGTGCCGAAGGGGCCCATGCGCGAGCCCAGCGCGATCACCACGTCGGCCTGGGCGATGAGCTTCATCGCGGCCTTGGAGCCCTGGTAGCCCAGCGGGCCGGCCCACAGCGGGTGCTTGGCGGGGAAGGCGTCATTGCGCAGATAGCCCGTGACCACGGGGGCGCCCAGGCGCTCGGCCAGCTGCCTGCACTCCTCGACCGCATCGCCCATGACCACGCCGCCGCCGGCCAGGATCACGGGGAACTTGGCCGTGGCCAGCAGTTCCGTGGCGGCCCGCAGGCTGTTTTCGCCGCCCGAGCCGCGTTCCACGCGCATGGGCTTGGGGATTTCGCACTGCACTTCGCCATAGAAGTAGTCGCGCGGAATGTTCAGCTGGGTGGGGCCCATCTCGGAGATGGCGCGGTCAAAGCAGCGGGCCGTGAACTCGGCCATGCGCTTGGGGTTGCAGACATGGCCCTGGTACTTGGTGAACTCCTGGAACATGGGCAGCTGGTTGGCTTCCTGGAAGCCCCCCAGGCCCATGCCCATGGTGCCGGTCTCGGGCGTGATCATGACCACGGGGCTGTGGGCCCAGTAGGCGGCAGCAATGGCGGTCACGCAGTTGCTGATGCCGGGGCCGTTCTGGCCGATCACCACGCCGTGGCGGCCCGAGACGCGCGCATAGCCGTCGGCCATGTGGGCCGCGCCCTGCTCGTGCACCACGGGGATCAGGCGGATGCCGGCGGGCGCGAAGATGTCCATGGCATCCATGAAGGCCGAGCCCATGATGCCGAACATCTCCGTGACGCCGTTGGCCACGCAGGTCTCCACAAAGGCTTCGGAAGGGGTCATCTTCTGGACGCCTTCGACCACCGTACGATTGTTGGCTGCAGTCATGTTGTCTCCTTGAAAATGGAACTTTAAGTTCCGAAAAAAGAAATTACGGCGCAAGTCTAGGTGTGATTTCGCCTGGATGTCAAACAAATTTCTTTTTTCGGAACAAATTGACTCGAAAAATTGAAAACCATATGATGGCCAACACCATGAACACCCGAGACCCTGTCCCTGCCCGTATCGATGGCGATACCCCCAACCTGCGGCTGTTCGCGCTGCTGGAGGCCATTGCGCAGAAGAACGAGCCCTTCACGCTGCAGACCATGGTCGAGGAGACAGGCCTGCCCAAGCCCACCATGCACCGCATGCTCCAGCAGCTCGAAGGCGCGGGCATCCTGCAGCGCGAGGGCAATGGCCGGCACTACGGCACGGGCCGGCGCCTGATGCGGCTCGCTGAGAGCGTGCTGCTCAACAACACCACGCACGGCGCACGCCACGCGGTGCTGGCGCAACTGGTGCGCGACATCGGCGAGAGCTGCAACATCACCGCCTTCTCGGGCAGCGAGGTGCTGTACCTGGACCGCGTGGAGACGCCCGCGCCGCTGCGCTTTTATCTGCACCCGGGCTCGCGCGTGCCGGCCCATTGCTCGGCCACGGGCAAGCTGTTCCTGAGCCAGATGGCGCCCGCGCAGCGCAGGCGGCTGCTGTCGGCCGTGCCGCTGGAAGGCTTCACGGCCAACACGCTGACGGCCTTCGACGCGCTGGACGCCGAGCTGGACCAGGTGCGCGCCCAGGGCCATGCCTTCGACAACGAGGAATTCCTTCCCGGCCTGCTGTGTCTGGGCGTACTCGTGCCCTCCATCCAGGGCGGCCCCTCGAACATGGGGCTGGCCGTGCAGGCGCCCATCATGCGTTTCCCGCGCGAGCGGGCGCTGTCCTTTCTTCCCCAACTGCGCGCGGCGGCCGAGGCGATTGCGCGCATCAACGACGAAGTCCCCCCGGGAGCCCCTGACGATGACTGAGCTGACCCTGATGCATCCCACGCGCACGCTTGGCGTGCGCGAGACCTTCGGCCTGGACACCGACATGCAGGTACCGGCCTTTGCCGAACGCAGCGAGCATGTGCCGGCCGTGGACCCGGCCTACCGCTTCAACCCGCAGGCCACGCTGGCCATCCTGGCGGGCTTTGCGCACAACCGGCGCGTGGTCATCCAGGGGCTGCACGGCACGGGCAAGTCCACCCATATCGAGCAGGTGGCGGCGCGGCTGAACTGGCCCTGCGTGCGCGTCAACCTCGACGGCCACATCAGCCGGCTGGACCTGGTGGGCAAGGACGCCATCGTGCTGCAGGAGGGCCGCCAGGTCACGCAGTTCCAGGAAGGCATCCTGCCCTGGGCGCTGCAGCGGCCCGTGGCCCTGGTCTTCGATGAATACGACGCGGGCCGGCCCGACGTGATGTTCGTCATCCAGCGCGTGCTCGAACGCGAGGGCAGCTTCACCCTGCTGGACCAAAAGCGCGTGCTCCAGCCGCATGCGCAGTTCCGCCTCTTCGCCACCATGAACACCTTGGGCCAGGGCAACCTCAGCGGCCTGTACCACGGCACGCAGATGCTCAACCACGCCCAGCTCGACCGCTGGAACCTGGTCACCAGCCTGGACTACCTGGCACCGGCCGAGGAAGCCGCCATCGTGCTGGCGCGCGTGCCGCAGTTGGCCACGCCGCAGGGGCGCGAGCAGGTGGCCGCCATGGTGGCGCTGGCCGCGCTCACGCGCAAGGGCTTTGCGGTGGGCGACCTGTCGCTGCTGATGTCGCCGCGCACCGTCATCACCTGGGCCGAGAACGCGCAGATCTTCCATGACCTGCGGCTGGCCTTCGAGCTGTCCTTCCTCAACAAGTGCGAGCCGGCCGAGCGGGCCATCGTGGCCGAGTACTTCCAGCGCTGCTTCGGCCAGGAACTGGCGCTGCGCGACGAGCCCGCCCATGCCTGCTGAGGCATCCCCCTCGCTGGCGCGCATGGAGGCCTGGGGCGGCGCGCTGCTGCGCGCCATGGCGGGCGATGCCTCGCTGCAATGGAGCGGGCAGACGCTGTACCGGGGCACGGCGCCCGTGGTGCTGGCAGCGGCCCACCAGGCCGATGTGCCGGCCCGATTGGCCGACCAGCGCGGCCTGCTCGACGGCGCCAGCCTGCGCCTGCGCCTGAGCGATGCCGCGCTGCACGCGCGCCACCTGCCCGGCGACCCGGTGGAGCGGCTGGTGTTCGAACTGCTGGAGCAGTTGCGCGTGGAAAGCCTGGCGCCCGAGGAATGGCCCGGCGCGCGCGCCAACCTGCATGCGCGCTTTGTGCACTGGAGCCAGGCCTTTGCCGATTCGGGCCTGACCGAAAGCAGCCTGGGCATCCTGCTGTTCACCGTGGCGCTGACCGCCTGGAGCCGCCTGAGCGGCCATGAGCCGCCCGATGCCCTGGCCGACCTGGCCGAGGCCACGCGCGCCGGCCTGTCGGCGCAACTGGGCGCGCAGTGGGCCCTGCTGCGCCGCCACCGGCAGGACCAGCAGGCCTTCATTGCGCCGGCCCTGGCCATCAGCCGCTGGGTGGGCCAGGCCGTGCGGTCAGCCCAGGAGGAGGCGCCGCGCGGCGCTGGCGGGCCGCGCCGGCGGGGCAGCTTCGCGCTGCCGCTGCACTTTGAATCGCAAAGCCTGGATGCGCCGCCCGTGGCGCTCAGCGGCGACAGCCGCGCCTGGGCCGGCTCGGCCCACAGCTACCGCGTGTTCACGCGCGCCTATGACCGCGAGGCGCAGGCCACCGAGCTGATCCGCGCCGCGCAACTGGCCGAGTTCCGCGAGCAGATGGACGAAGAGTTGGCACGCAGCGGCTTGCACGCAGGCCGGCTGGCCCGCCACCTGCAGCAGCGCCTGGCCGTGCCGCGCCACGACGGCTGGCAGTTCGGCCTGGAGGATGGGCACCTGGATGCAAGCCGGCTGGCGCAACTGGTCAGCGATCCGCAGCAGCGCGCCATCTTCAGGAACGAGCTGCCGCGCTTCGTCAGCGATGCGGCCGTGGCCATCCTGCTGGACTGCTCGGGCTCGATGAAGGCGCATGCGCGCCCGCTGTCCCTGCTGGTGGACCTGCTGGGCCGCGCGCTGTCCATGGCCGGCGTGCCGGTGGACGTGCTGGGCTTTTCCACCCAGGCCTGGAACGGCGGCCGCGCCCGCCGCGACTGGCAGCGCGCGGGCCAGCCCTACATCCCGGGCCGGCTCAACGAGCGGCTGCACATCGTCTTCAAGGATGCCGCCAAACCCTGGCGCCACGCCCGCCACGGCGTTGCCGCGCTGCGCAGGCCCGACCTCTTTCGCGAGGGCGTGGACGGCGAGGCCGTGGAATGGGCCTGCGAGCGGCTGCTGGCGCGGCCCGCGCAGCGCCGCATCCTGCTCGTCATCTCGGACGGCTGCCCCATGGACACGGCCACGCACCAGGCCAACGACGAGCACTACCTGGACCAGCACCTGCGCCAGGTCATCGCCCGGCACGAGCGCGCGGGCGATGTTCAGATCCGCGCGCTGGGCGTGGGCCTGGACCTGGGCGTGTTCTACCGGCGCAGGCTGGCCGTGGACCTGCGCGAGCAGATCGATGAGGCCTTGCTGATGGACGTGGCGGAGTTGATCTGCCGGCCGTGATGCCGGCCTGCTAGCGGCGTCGCTCAGCGACCATTTCGTCCGGGCAGGACGGCAGATCTAGCGGATCTGCGCGACAAAGTCGCTCACCAACTGCGCAAATTCCACCGGCATTTCCACGGCACTCAAATGCGCGGCGGGCAACGACACCAGCTGCGCGCCCGGAATCTGCGCCTGCATGTCTTCGGACAGGGAAGGGGGCGTGGCCTCGTCGCGGCTGCCTGCAATGACCAGCGCGGGGCAGGCGATGCGCCGGTTGCTCTCGCGCAGATCGATGCCGCCCACGGCCGCACAGGCCGCCGCATAGGGCGCGGCCGCCGTGGCCTCCAGCCCGGCGCGCAAGGCTGCCACTCGGGCGGCCTGCCCGGCGCGGAATTCGGGCGTGAACCAGCGCTGCATGGCGCCATCGGCAATCGCGGCCACGCCCTGGGCGCGCACCGTGGCAATGCGCGCTTGCCAGCCTGCGCGCGCGGCCTCGTCGTAGTAGCTGGCCGAATTGGCGATGGTGATGCTGCGCACCAGCGCCGGATGGCGCGCGGCCAGGGCCTGGGCCGTCATGCCGCCCATGGACAGGCCCACGAAGTGCACCGGCCCCTGGCCCAGCGCCTCGATCACGCCAGCGGCGTCGTCTGCCAGGTCGTTCATGTCGAAGGCCTCGCCGATGGCGGGCGAGCGGCCATGGCCCCGGTGGTCGTAGCGCACCACGGTGAAGCGGTCTTGCAGGGCCTGGGCCACGCCGTCCCACATCTGGAGGTCACAACCGAGCGCGTGGCTCAGAACGAGGGCCGGGCCTTGGCCCTGCTGCACAACATGGAGTTTCGACATGGCGGTCACTGCTTGGGGAAAAGGCGATTATGGGATGGCCGGTGCAGGCTGGCGGATACGGATACCACGCATATCCGGCATCCGGCCAAGGCGCGGCGATGGCAGCGCTCAGGCCACCCTGTCCCAGAACTGCAGCTGTGCCGACCCCGGCGCGATCAGTTCCAGATAGTCCTGGCAGGCCGGATCGAACGGCCCCTGGCCCCACTTGCTGCACAGCTGGTGGGCGCGGCCGGCGCTATCGGCCAGCACCACGTCGGCATACAGGCCGGGGTCGTGGGCGCTGCGCATCACGCCATGGGCCGTGAAGCCGGGCTCATTCCGGTACAGGCCATCGGCCATGCGGTGCGCGGCGGCGGCCAAGGCATGGGAATCGGCGCCGGGGCGCAGCCGGAACAACGAGAACTCCATGCCCTGCGGCAGTCCATGTTCCCCGCCGTGGCTGAACACGCTGGCGCCCAGCAAGGGAGGATGCTCCACGCGCATCAGCCCGAAGTAGGCCGCGCAGGCAGCCGACCGGCCGGCCTGCGCCAGGGCGGCACGGGCAGCCTCCTGTGATTGCCAGGTGACGACATCCGCATAGCGCCCCTGGCCCAGCTGGACCAGATGGCGTGACAGGCATCCGCCCTGCACATCCAGGAACTGGTGCTGCATGGCGCTGGCGGCTTGCAGCAGGGTGTTTTCCGTCACACCGGGCAGCAGGCTGAACGCTGCCCATTCGATGACTTGCATGGCATTTCTCCGTGGATTGAACATGCCGCCCATGGTCCCTGCATCGCTGCCATTCAATGGCTGTCAATTGCGCCATGATGCCGGCCATGAAACCGCGCACGCTGCCCGCCCGTCTGTCCCGGCTTGACGCCCTTTCCCAGCGCCTGTCCGATGGCGCCGTGCACGGCGTGGCGGCGCTGTCCGAGGAACTGGGCGTCAGCCAGCGCACGCTGGCGCGCGACCTGTCGTTGCTCAGGCAGCAGGGCTGGGAGCTGGACAGCTCCTCGGGCAGGGGCGGCGGTGTCCGCGTGGTCCATCGCTGGCCCTCCGGCCGCGTGACCCTGCGGGGTGACGACGCACTGGAGCTGCTGATGTCCCTGGCGCTGTCGGAAGCCCTGGGCCTGTCGCTGGCGGGGCGTCATGGCGAACTGCGCCGCCAGTTCGCGCGCTGCTTTGCGCCGGCCGATCGCGCAGATATCGCGCAACTGCGCCAGCGCATCCGCGTGGCCTCGCCGGTGTCCGTCGAAGTCCAGGCTTCGCGGCGCGAGCGTGCGCAGGGCGTGGAGGCGCGCGCCAGCGTCTACCAGGCATTTGCACAGCAATGGATGCTGGCCTTGACCTACCTGGACGGACGCCAGCGCCGCAGCGAGCGCGTGGTGGAGCCGCAATGTCTGCTGCTGGCCTGGCCGTTCTGGTACCTGCTGGCCTGGGACTGCGAGCGCGAGGGCGTGCGCACCTTCCGGCTGGACCGCATCGTGCAGGCGCGTCGCGGCGGACAGCGCTTTCAGGTGCGCGACCCGGCCGGGTTTTGGGCCGCCTGCGACGAGGTCGGCGTGGCCCTGTGACGGCCTGCCCCCATAATCCCCAGCCATGCAAGCCCTGCGCGACTCCGTCCCACTGGCCCGCCTGGTCATGGCGTGGTTCGCGCTGACGCTGGGCCTGGCCATTGCATCGCCCCTGGTGCACCCCCAGGCCATGGAGCTGGTCTGCACGGCTGGCGGCAGCGTCAGGCTGGTCGTGGTCAACGGTGAAGAAGGACAGGCGGTGTCTGCCCAGCATTCGCTGGACTGCCCTCTGTGCCTGGCGGTGACGCCGCCGCCGGCGCATGTCCCTCCCTCCTGGGCGCAACTGCAGCCGATGGGCCGCGCGCTGCAGCCCATCGTCTCTGCCCGCATTGCCTCCCTGGTCGGCGCGCCGCTGCCGCCGCGCGGGCCTCCCTTGTTGCTGTTGATCGCCTGAGCCCTTGGCTGCTTGCAGCGCTGTCCCGCGCTGTCTGGCCGCTGGCCTGTCTCAGAACATTGCCGCACCTGCCGGGCGCAGCCTTGGCGGTGCGGCTTCGCCAAGATTCCACGCAGGGATGCCATGTTCCGTTTCGATTGCCATGCGGCGCCGCAGCGCGCCGCCGATTTTTCTTCGACCCTCCCATCCGTTGCTTCCGTCGCCCTGTCTCGCCGTGCCTGCCTTGGCGGCGGCCTGGCCGCACTGGCGCTGCTGGCCGGCTGCAAGCCCGCCGCCGTACCGTTCAAGGGCATAGACCTGACCGGCGCCCAGTACGGCCGGGACTTCCGCCTGCGCGATGCCGATGGCCGCGAGCGCACGCTGGCCGACTTCAAGGGCCAGGCCCTGATGGTCTTTTTCGGCTTCACCCAATGCCCCGATGTCTGCCCCACGGCGCTGACGCGCGCCCTGGAAATACGCCAGCTGCTGGGACCCGATGGCCAGCGCCTGGCCGTGGCCTTCATCACTATCGACCCCGAGCGCGATACGCCCGAGGTGCTCAAGGCCTATGTGGGCGCCTTCGATCCCGGCTTTGTCGCGCTGCGCGGTGACGAGGCGCAGACGGCCGAGGTCGCCAGGGAATTCAAGGTCTTCTACAAGAAGGTGCCCACGGGTGCGTCCTACACCATGGACCACTCGGCCATCACCTATGTCTTCGATCCCGAGGGCCGGCTGCGCGTGGCGTTCCGCCATGAGCAGGACGCGCAGGACTGCGCGGCCGACCTGCGGCAGATCCTGCAGGCTGCATGACGGCTCTGCACTTTCTCAGGTGGCCGGCGCAACAGGCCTTTGCGCAGCGGCCCCCGCCCTGGCCCAGGCAGCGACCATTCTTGCGGAGGTGAAGGTACGCCAGCGGCGCGAGCGCCGTTGCCATCGGTCAAAACCTTGTCTGGATCGTCCCGTCCTTGTGCTAAAAATGTGCGGCTCCATCCACCCGGACGCTCATCCAGCCAGACGGAAAGGGACACCCGGCGCCATGAAGACGCTTCTTTCTGACAAGGTGCTGCGGCGCCTGGTGCTTGGCAACCTGCTGGTCGCCGGCCTGCTGGGCCTGGCCACCTGGCTGAGCCTGCGCGCCAACCACCAGGCCGACCTGGACCTGGGCGTGGCTGTCACCCAGAACCAGGCCCGCAGCCTGAGCCTGGAGCTGACGGCCGAGATGCGGCTGGTGGACAACGCCCTGGCCACCGTGGCAGGCCGCTACCGCAGCCGGGGCCTGGACGGCGACGATGTGGCGGCCCTCGCCCTCTATGAAATCCTGCAGGAGCAGCGTGCCCTGCTGCCCTTTGTCACCGCGCTGCGCGTGACCGACGCCAAGGGCCAGGTGCTGCTGACGGCCAACGAGGAAGAGCCACCGTTTTCCGTGGCCGACCGCAGCTACTTCGAGCGCGCGCGCCACTCCGACCGCATGGTGATCTCCGATCCGCTGGTCAGCCATTCCTTCAACAAATGGGCCATCGTGATGGCACGCCGGCTGCAGTCCGGGGACGGGGATTTCAAGGGCATCGTCTATGCCGTGGTCTCGGCCACGCATTTCCAGTCGCTGTTTCGTCGCCAGGCCTTCGGGCCCGACAGCGCCATTGCGCTGCGCTCGGACAAGGACCTGCTGGTGGCCCGCTACTCGGCGGCCGATCCGTGGTCGGTGGCCGGCATTGGCGGCTCTGCGGTCTCCAGCGAGTACCACCATGCCCTGGCCGGCAACCGGGACAGCGGCTGGTACATCACGCCCACGGTGATGGACGACGTGGAGCGCATCACGGCCTACCAGCGGCTGGCCGGCTATCCCCTGACCGTCTTCACGGGCCTGGGCACACAAAGCTACCTGGCCGCATGGCGTGCTTCGGCCTGGCGCGCCTGGGCACTCACGGGTCTCAGCATGGCACTGATCGCGCTGGGTTCGGTCAGCCTCTACCTGCTGCAGCAGCGCGAGCGCGTGGCGCGCATCCGGCTTGCCGAGCTGCTGCGCCAGCAGGAACTGTTCATGGACAACGACCTCATCGGCATCGCCCGCCTGCGCGAGCGCCGGCTGCTGTGGACCAACCAGGCCCTGCAGCGCATGCTCAAGCGCCCGGCCGGCGAGCTGCAGGGCACCTCGGCGCGCATCCTCTACCCGGATGAGGAAACCTATGAACGCTCCGGCGAGCTGGCCTATGGCGCACTGCGCTCCAGCGGCAAATGCCATGCCCAGATGCAGCTGAAGACCAGCGATGGCAGCCTGCTCTGGGTCGATGTCAGCGGCGCAGGCCTGGCCGACGGCGAATCGATCTGGGTCTTCGTGGACATAGACGCGCTCAAGCGTGACGAGCAAGCCGCGCAGCACCAGGCGCTGCACGACGTGCTGACCGGACTGGCCAACCGCCGCGCACTGCAGGCCCGGCTGCAGCGCCAACTGGCCCAGGCCTGCGGACCGGGGCAACTGGCCGTCTGCTTCATGGATCTGGACGGCTTCAAGCAGATCAACGATACCGAAGGCCACGATGCCGGCGACGAAGTGCTGCGCATCGTCGCCCGCCGCCTCACCACCCAGGCCCGCGAAACCGACTGCGTGGCCCGCATGGGTGGAGACGAATTCGTGCTGCTGCTGGGCGAACTGGCCTCGGCCAACGACGCCCTTCAGGCCATGCAGCGCTGCCTGGCCTCCATCTGCCAGCCCATCCGCCTGGAAAACGGTGCCACCGTCCAGGTCGGCGCCAGCATCGGTATCGCCCTCAATGCCGCCCGGGAAAACACCACCCAGCTGCTGCAGCGCGCCGACGAGGCCATGTATGCGGCCAAGCGCGCGGGCAAGGGGAGGGTGGTGGTGGCGGGCGGGTAGGGACTTGGGGGCTATGCCGCCGTTGTGATTGCGGCAGTTGTCTGGGCGGAGGAGGCCGTGGGCTCAACAAGGCAAGGCCTTGAATGCCGAACCCAAAGTCATCGCCGGGGCGGTCACCAAAGGCCGGGCGGCAGACCCGGCCTTTTCTTTTCTTGCTTTCGCTTTTCAGCGCTCGGCCTCTTCAATCCATATCCGGATCCTCGTCGCAGCCCGAGCCATTGACGGAGCACATGGAGCCTATCTTGATTTTCCGCATGGGCTGCTTGGCCAGCCTTTCACAGCGCGACATTTGCTCGGCATACATATCGTCCATGTGCGTGCCATCAATCATGATCACCCCATTGCGAATGATGGGCTTTGCCTGACCATCGGCAAGGGCGAAGGCCATTTTTCTGAGATGAAAACTGGCAAGGGCCCAGGGCCCAGGGCCATGGCAATCCTGGTCATTTCAGGATCTGGAACGCGGCTTTTGGCCTGCGTCAGGCTGTCCATCTTTTCCATGAAAGCCCCGTCGTTCTGCGCGATCTGCCCCACCAGCTTGGTCATGCCCGCCTGATTGCGCTTTTTCACAAGATCCGCGATCTGGTCCTCCAGGCGTCTTGCCGCAGCGGCATCACCGAATGCAGCCAGAGAGGCAGATAGTGCATCGTTCTCGGCCGCCGATGCTCCGTTCGGCACACACAGTACAGCGCTCGCAGCCAGCAAGGCGGCCATGATCCGGCGAGTCCGGATTGGGCCTTGCGGTCGCAGGCGTCCTCCCAATGCAATGGTGTTCATGTTCTTTGAAGATGGATTGAAATGAAAAATCTCCATTGCACAGGTGCAGTGGAGAAGAATGGCTTGGGCGGGAATGGCCAAGCCGCCGAACTCTATCTCAATATGCGAATGGATAGCCAGGCATCAGCCAGTCAATTGCTTTGTCGCACCACCAGCTCATGACCCAGATCCAGGCTTGGCGATTCCCCGGCCTCTGCGCGCATCCATTGCAGCAGCATGCGCGCACCTTCGGTGCCCACGCGGCCAAGCGTGCGGGCAAGGGGCGGATTGTGGTGGCGGGTGGGGAGGGCTATGGAGGCCGTGGTGCCGGGGCAAGTGGGGCCGTGGGCTCAACAAGGCAAGACCTCGAATGCCGAGCCAAAAGACGACGCAAGGCCGTTGATGGCCCGTGTGCACACGCGTGCCCGGTTGAATGCGATGTCGCACAGCAGCGCGATGGCAAAGGCCAGATAGGCCATGTAGGCCAGGCCGATGTAGCTGCCAAACACAATGGTGTGCAGCCAGTCCTGTGCGAACAGATACAGCATGGCAGTCACCGCTGAGGCGGTCACCAGCACGATGGCGGGCAGTGCCAGCTGCAGCCCCGCCCGCCTGCGTCGCGCCGTCACGCCGGTCAGGGCCAGAAACACCAGCGCATTGGACGCAGTGAAGATCCTGAACTCCCGCAGCAGGCTGGCCGTGGTCTGGTGGTAGGCCGACTCGATGAATTCCACCAGCCGGGCGCGCATCTGGATCAGCGATGCCAGCTGGGTGGCTTGGCGCTGCTGCATGTAGACGGCATTGCGCTTGCGGCATTCGCAGTCAGCACGGCGCATGTCGGTCATGACCGAGGCCACCTTGTCGGGAATGCCTGCCTCGATCTCGCGCCGCACTGCGGCGATCTCGCTATCTGTCCTGCCAAGCGCTTTCTGGGCCAGGTCCGCCATGCGCGAGCCTGTCAGCGTGTCCAGCTGGGTGCCCAGCCTGTGCTCGATCTCGATGCGGATGATCTCCTTGCCCAGGTTCTCGACCAGCAATGGCGAGGAAAACGAGAGCACGAAGGCCGATCCGAACAGAACCGTGCCCACGATGCCGAAAACCAGGATGAGAGCCCGCATATCGTCGCAGTGCAGTGGCTTGTCAGCGCTTTTGCGGCGCCATGCCCAGCGTGGCCAGCAGCCCCCTGCAGCCGTCCTCCACCAGGTCCAGCACGTCCTCGAAACCCCGGTCGCCGCCGTAGTAGGGGTCGGGCACTTCGCGTGCGGAGTGCTCGGTGCAGAAGTCCGTCAGCCGCTGTACGCGGTGCCATTCGGACTCGGGGCAGATCCTGCGCGCGGCAGATTCGTTGGCGCCATCCATCACCAGCACCTGGTCGAATGCCATGAAGTCCTCGGCCCGCAGTTGCCGCGCGCGCTGCTGCGAGAGGTCATAGCCGCGCCGCGCGGCATGGGCCTGGGAGCGGCGGTCGGGTGCCTCGCCCACGTGGTAGCCGTGCGTGCCTGCAGAGTCCACTTCGATGCGGCCCGCCAGGCCCGCGTCGGCCACCATTTTCTCGAGCACGCCGTGGGCCGTGGGGCTGCGGCAGATGTTCCCTGTGCAGACCATGAGGATTCTTTTCCTCTTGGTGGCTGGCCTGCGGTCAGCTGACTGTTCCCGAATCTGTTCCATAAATCTCCCTGTGGGTAACGGGCTTCACGACATCTGGATGGCCTGCGATGCCCAGGCGCTCGCCGGCATTTTCCACGCCCCGCACCTGATCTTCCGGGCCGCCTATGCTGCGCCCATGGTGGAACTGCTTTGTTTCTGGATGGCCCGGGTGGGTGCGGCCCTGCTGGAGTTGCGGTTGCTGCGCAGCAGCGACGGCGGCTTCAGGGTGATGCTCATCACGGCGGCCATCGTGGTCATCGTGTGCCTGGCGTTGCTGTCCTTTCACGCCTGAGCCCGCAGTCCCGGGTACCGTCGTGCCGGTTGTCAGGGGTCCGCGCCATGGGCAGCTGCCGAACCCAATGCAGCGCCACCTCGCATTCCAGTGCGGATGCTTCGATCACGGCGCAGGCGAGGCATCAAACATGGGCGGCCGCTTTCCCGGCTCGGCACCCCCGAATGTCTCGGGCACGCAAAAGTGAACGACACGCTCCAGACATAAACGCTCGCCAGTCATTAATTGGCTGTGGATTTTTATTGATTAAATCAATCGAGATCCCTGAAATTTCCAGGATATATTTTTGACGTGTCTTCCAGAGACAATGGATTGGAATAGTTGCTTCATTGATTCTGTTTTTATCTTCATTCAGCCACTGAAGGAAAGATTGATGAGAATAAGACCTTTAGTTGCCAGCGTATGCCTTTCCTTCTCAGGCCTTGGATCTGCATGGGCAGATACCCAGTACACCTATGCGGGCGTCAACTACAACAACGCCCATGCGCCTTACACCACCGCCATGAGCATCAGCGGCTCAATGGTCCTGCCTGCGACCCTGCCGGCCAGCCAGACGGACATCGTCATCGGTCCGGGAACGTCCTACCCGATCAGCAGTTGGTCGTTCAGCGACGGCGTGAATACCTATACGCAGGCCAATGCGCAGATCCTGGCTGGTATTTCGATCGGTGATCCGCCGCGCTTCAAGGTTTCTACCGATGGCAGCGGCAATATCACTGCCTGGGACCTGGCGATGGTTTCACCTGCTGCGCCCCATGTCCCAGGCCAGCCGGTGGACGCTTTCAATATCGCCTCAGGCTCGGGGGACATTGCTGGTGACCATTCGGACACCACATGCGTCTTGTTGAATGGCAATGTGTGCAGCCAGGTGCTTGATGGTGGTACAGGATTCACTTTTTCGCCTGCCCAAGGCAGCTGGAGCATGCAACCCTACATTCCCCCGCAGCCCGGCCCGGTGGCGGTGCCGCTGCTGGGGTGGCCTGCGCTGCTGGCGCTGATGGGCGGCGTGGCCGGTCTTGCAGCGTGGCAACGGCGCAGGGATGGTGTGGGAAGCTAGGCACGCAGGACCTTCCTGCGCGGCTGTGCTCCGCACGAATCTCAATGCAGCGCCACCATCAACTGCCCGTTCTCGCTGCGCACCGCATGGGCGCGCACGGAATGCTCGGGCGCTTCCAGGCATTCGCCGGTGGACAGGTCGAAGTGGTGCTTGTAGATGGGCGAGGCGACGACGACGCGCTCGCCCAGGCTGCCGACCAGGCCGCGCGCGAGCACGCTGGCGCCGCAGCGCGGGTCCACGTTGTCTATGGCGTAGAAGCGGTCGTCGCCGATGCGAAAGACCGCCACATGGCGGCCCTGGATGAGGGCGCAGACGCCGGTGTCGGGGACGATGTCCTGGGTGGCGCAAACGGGCAGCCAGTGTTCTTGGGAGGCATGTGCCATGGCGGGTCCTTGTCGCGGGTCTCTAGGGGGTGTCAGGCCGTGGCCTCGCTGCGCTCCTCGGCGCGCGCCGGGCGGATCTGGCCGCGCTCCTGCACGAAGACGATGTGCTCGTCGGGCTGGTCGCTGTTGATGAAGCTGCGAAAGCGCTGGCGCACTTCGGGCGTGGTGATGGCGGTCTTCCACTCGCACTGGTAGGTGTCCACCACATGCTGCATCTGGGCCTCCAGTTCGGCGCCCAGGCCCAGGCTGTCGTTGACCACCACGTCCTTGAGGTAGTCCAGGCCGCCTTCCAGGTTTTCGCGCCAGGTGCTGGTGCGCTGCAGGCGGTCGGCCGTGCGCACGTAGAACATCAGGAAGCGGTCGATGAGCTGCAGCAGCCTGTCCTTGGACAGGTCGGAGGCGATCAGCTCGGCATGGCGCGGCTTCATGCCGCCGTTGCCGCAGACGTAGAGGTTCCAGCCCTTGTCGGTGGCGATCACGCCCACGTCCTTGCCCTGGGCCTCGGCGCATTCGCGCGTGCAGCCCGAGACGCCGAACTTGATCTTGTGCGGGGCGCGCAGGCCCTTGTAGCGGTTTTCCAGCTGCACGGCCAGGCCCACGCTGTCGTCCACGCCGTAGCGGCACCAGGTGGAGCCCACGCAGCTTTTGACGGTGCGCAGCGACTTGCCGTAGGCATGGCCGGACTCGAAGCCGGCCGCGATCAGCTCCTCCCAGATCAGCGGCAGCTGCTCCACGCGCGCGCCGAACAGGTCCACGCGGGCGCCGCCCGTGAGCTTGGTGTACAGGCCGTATTTCTTGGCCACCTGGCCGACGGCGATCAGGCCGTCCGGCGTGACCTCGCCGCCGGGCATGCGCGGCACCACGGAGTAGCTGCCGTCCTTCTGGATATTGCCCAGGTAGTAGTCGTTGCTGTCCTGCAGGCTGGCCAGCTGCGGCTGCAGCACGAACTCGTTCCAGCACGAGGCCAGGATGCTGGCTGCCAGCGGCTTGCAGACATCGCAGCCCAGGCCCTTGCCATGGCGGTGCAGCAGTTCGTCGAAGGTCTTGATGCCGCCCACGCGCACCAGGTGGTACAGCTCCTGGCGCGAGTGCGGGAAATGCTCGCAGACATGGTTGTTGACGGCCATGCCGCGCCGGGCCATCTCGGCCTTCATGACCTGGGTGGCCAGGGGCACGCAGCCGCCGCAGGTGGCGCCGGCCTGGGTGCAGGACTTGAGCTCGGCCATGGTGCAGGCGCCTTCGCCCACGGCCGCGCAGATCTGCGCCTTGGTGACGTTGTTGCACGAGCAGATCTGTGCCGTGTCGGGCAGGGCGTCCACGCCCAGGCCGGGCTTGGCCTTGCCGTCGCTGGAGGGCAGGATGAGGAACTCGGGCTCCTCGGGCAGGGCGATGCTGTTGAGCGTCATCTGCAGCAGCGTGCCGTACTCATCGGCATTGCCCACCAGCACGGCGCCCAGCAGCTGGCGGCCGTCCTCGCTGACCACGATCTTCTTGTAGACCTGCTTGCGCTCGTCGATGAACTGGTAGTTGCGGCTGCGCGGCGTCTTGCCCTGGGCGTCGCCGATGCTGGCCACATCCACGCCCATGAGCTTGAGCTTGGTGCTGAGATCGGCCCCGCCGAAGGCGGCCTCGGCCTCGCCTGCAATGTGGCGGGCCGCCACGCGCGCCATGTCGTAGCCGGGTGCCACCAGGCCGAAGGTCTGCTCGCGCCAGGAGGCGCATTCGCCAATGGCGTAGACGTTGCGGTCGCTGGTGCGGCAATGGTCGTCCACGGCCACGCCGCCGCGCGGGCCTATGGCCAGGGCGCATTGGCGCGCGATCTCGTCGCGCGGGCGGATGCCGGCGGAGAAGACGATCATGTCCGTCTCCAGGTGCGTGCCGTCGGCAAACACCATGCGGTGGCGTGCCGTGGCGCCGTCGGTGATCTCCAGCGTATTGCGGCCCGTGTGCACCTGCACGCCCAGGTCCTCGATCTTGCTGCGCAGCACGCGGCCGCCGCCGTCGTCCACCTGCACGGCCATCAGGCGCGGGGCGAACTCGACCACATGGGTCTCCAGGCCCAGGTCGCGCAGGGCCTTGGCGCATTCCAGGCCCAGCAGGCCGCCGCCCACCACCACGCCGGTTCTGGAGCGCGCGGCCGATGCCTGCATGGCCTCCAGGTCCTCGATGGTGCGGTAGACAAAGCAGTGCGGCCGGTCGCGCCCCGGCACGGGCGGCACGAAGGGCGCCGAGCCTGTGGCCAGCACCAGCTTGTCGTAGGGGATGATTTCGCCATCGGCCGTGGTCACGGTGCGCTCGCGCCGCTCCACGGCTGCCGCCCTGGCCGCCAGGCGCAGCGTGAAGCCGCTGGCCTCGAAGAAGCCGGGCGCCACCAGGCTCAGGTCCTCGGCGCTCTTGCCGGAGAAGAATTCCGACAGGTGAACACGGTCGTAGGCGGCGCGCGGCTCCTCGCACAGCACGGTGACGTTCGCGTCTGCCACGCCCAGGGCATGCAGCTGCTCGAGAAATTTGTGGCCTACCATGCCGTGGCCGATCACAACGATGTTCATCTGGCGTCCTGCGTTGCGCATCCAGTGTTTTGCGGGCCGCAGGCCAGGGCCAGCGGGTCAGGGCAGCCAATGCAAGTGCCGTGCCAGCACTGCGGCGCGGTGCCTGCCCGTGGTGCACGCTGTCTGGTGCGCAGACAGCGTGCACCGCAATGCGCCCGCCGCACCGTGCAGGGGCGGGGTGCGCCGTGGTGGTGCGTCAAGTGCGCCAAGTGCGCCAAGTGCGCCAGGAACGCCGGGTGCGTCAGGCGCGAGGCAGTCCCTGCGCGCGGCTGCGCCAGGCCTCGGGCGCGCAACCGAATTGCGCAGCGAACCAGCGCGTGAAGGCGCTGTGGCTGGCATAGCCGAGCATGGAAGCGATCTGGCCCACGCTGTAGTGGGGGTGGTCCAGGTAGCGCAGGGCCAGTTCGTGGCGCACTTCGGTCAGCAGCTCGCTGAAGCTCAGGCCTTCGCGGTCCAGTTCGCGCTGCAGCGTGCGCAGGCTGCGCCCCATGCCCTGGGCCACGCCTGCGCAGGTGGCGTTGCCCGAGGGCAGCAGCAGGTAGATGACCCGGCGCGCCTGGTGGCCCACGGAGGCGGCACGGTGGGCCGGCATGGCCTCCACCAGCCGCAGCGCATAGCGCGCCAGCGCGGGGTCGGCCAGCGGGTTGGGCTCGTCCAGGTCGGCGGCGCGGCAGGCGATGCCGTTGAACTCGGCGCCGAACGTGATGCGGCAGCGGAACATGCGGCGGTGCTCGGACAGGTCGGCCGGTGGCGCGTGGCTGAAGCTGACGCCCTGCGGCCGCCAGCGCTCGCGCAGCAATGCCTCGCACATGCGCCACAGCACGCCCATGGCCAGTTCCACGGACTGGCGCATGGCGCCGTGCAGGACGAAGTCCTCGCGCAGGATGACGATGCCCCCTGCATCCTCCAGGTGGATCAGCAGCGATTCGTTGACCAGGTGCATGTGCGCGACCAGCGTGTCCAGCGCATGGCGCAGCGTGGGCTGGTGCAGCAGCAGCAGGCTCACGGCGCCGAAGCTCGACAGCTGGCGGTGCCGGGCCATGCGCAGGCCCAGGGACTCGCAGCCCGTGGACTGGGCCGCGTCTTCCAGCAGGCGCGCGACGATGGCCACGTCGATCAGCTGGTCCTGCTCGCGCAGCAGCGCGGGCCGCAGGCCGGCCTGGCGCAGTGCCTTGTCGGGGTCGCCGCCCAGTTCGCGCATGACGTCCGAAAAATGGGTCAAGGCCGCCGCGCGCACCATGGTGACCATGCTTGCCCTCCTGTCAGTCCGTGGCCTGGTGGCACGAAATGCAAAGAGGATGGCATGGCTTGCATAGTCCGCGGAACCGGGTTTTCCTACATTGCAGAGACCGGCCCCACGCCGGGCGGACCGTGCCGCCACGGGCCTTCACAACAATGACAGGAGACAGGCATGCGCATAGAGCCCATGACATGCGCCATCGGCGCCGAATTGCTCGGCGTGCGGCTGGCCGACGCGGTGCGCGACGACGCGCTTTTCTCGGAGATCCGGGCGGCGCTGCTGCGCCACAAGGTGCTGTTCCTGCGCGACCAGGGCCTGGCGCGCGCCGAGCACGTGGCCTTTGCGCGGCGCTTCGGCGAGCTGGAGGACCATCCGGTGGCCGGCAGCGACCCCGAGCATCCGGGCCTGGTGCGCATCTACAGGACGCCCGAGCAGCCCAACGACCGCTACGAGAATTCCTGGCACTGCGACGCCACCTGGCGCGAGGCGCCGCCCATGGGCTGCGTGCTGCACTGCGTGGAATGCCCGCCCGTGGGCGGCGACACCCTGTGGGCCAACATGGCGCTGGCCTACGAACGCCTGCCGGACGCCGTCAAGGCGCTGATCGCGCCGCTGCGCGCGCGCCACAGCATCGAATGCAAGTTCGGTGCGGCCATGCCCATCGAAAGGCGGCTGGCGCTCAAGGCCCAGTACCCCGATGCCGAGCATCCCGTGGTCCGCACCCATCCCGAGACCGGCGAGAAGGTGCTGTTCGTGAACGGCTTCACCACGCATTTCACCAATTTCCATACGCCCGCCAATGTGCGCGTGGGCCAGGACTTCACGCAGGGCGCCTCCGGCCTGCTGCAGTACCTGATCGGCCAGGCTGCCATCCCCGAGTACCAGGTGCGCTGGCGCTGGCGGGCGGGCAGCGTGGCGATCTGGGACAACCGCGCCACCCAGCACTACGCGGCCATGGACTACCCGCCCAGCCACCGGAAGATGGAGCGCGCGGGCATCGTCGGCACGCCGACCTTCTGAACCACGATCACGACACAAGGAGACATGCCATGAATTTTCTCGACGGCCACCTGTTCCCCGAAAACCAGCAGCCCCTGATCATCACGGCCGCGCCCTATGCGCCCTCGTGGCTGCCCTCGGACTTTCCCGGCGAGATCGCCGTGACCATGGACGAGCAGATCCAGAAGGCCGTGGACTGCTACAACGCCGGCGCCACCGTGCTGCACCTGCATGTGCGCGAGCTGGATGGCAAAGGCAGCAAGCGTTTGTCGAAGTTCAACGAGCTGATCGCCGGCGTGCGTGCGCGTGTGCCCGAGATGATCATCCAGGTGGGCGGCTCGATCAGCTTTGCTCCCGAGACGGACGGCGCGGCCGCCAAGTGGCTGTCCGACGACACGCGCCACATGCTGGCCGAGCTGGAGCCCGTGCCCGACCAGGTCACGGTGACCATCAATACCTCGCAGATGAATTTCCTGGAGCAGTTCGATGCGCGCGACATACGCGGCACCTCCATGGAGGACCCGGCCGTCTTCAATGCCTACAGGGAGATGACCGTGCCCGCCCAGCCCGGCTGGGCCGAGGAGCACATCCGGCGCCTGTCGGCCGCCGGCATCCAGAGCGCCTTCCAGTGCTACAACATCAACAGCTTCGAGTCGGTGGAGCGGCTCATGCGCCGGGGCATCTACAAGGGCCCGCTGGTGATGAACTGGGTGGCGATTGGCGGCGGCATGGATGCGCCCAGCATCTACAGCCTGGCCAATTTCGTGCGTGCCGTGCCCGACGGCGCCGTGCTCACCGTGGAAAGCTCGGTGCTCAACGTGCTGCCCGTGAACATGATGGGCATTGCCATGGGCCTGCACGTGCGCTGCGGCACCGAGGACAACCTCTGGAACCAGCGCCGCACGGCCAAGATGGGCACGGTGGCGCAGATCGAGCAGCTGGTGCGCATCGCAGGCGAGTTCGGCCGCCCCATCGCCACGGCGCAGCAGGCGCGGGAGATCTGCCGGATCGGCCAGTTCTACGGCACCGTGGAAGAGACGCTGGCGGCCAACGGCTTCGCGCCCAACCGCAACGGCGCCCAGCAGGGATTTCTGCGCAAGGCCGCCTGAACCGGGAGCCCACGATGCAACGCATGCCCCCCTGGACTGCCATCGCCCTGGCCGCCTCGCTGCTGGCCGGTGGCGCCCACGCCTTCGGCGACAAGCCGGTCCGGCTCATCGTGCCGGCGCCGCCCGGCGGCACCATCGATGTGTTCGCGCGCATCATCAGCGACCAGCTGGCGCAGGAGATACGCCAGCCCGTCATCGTCGAGAACCGGCCCGGTGCCGGTGGCGCCATCGCCGTCAAGCACATGCTGTCCCAGCCGGCCGACGGCAGCACGCTGCTGGTGACGGTGACCAACATCCTCACCGAGGTGCCCCATGTGCTCAAGGTCGGCTTCGACCCCATGAAGGACGTGCGGCCCGTGGCGCAGATGGCGCGCTCGGTGATGCTGTTCATCGCCTCGCCGCAGTTTCCCGCGCGCGACGGGGCCGAGGCCATCGCCTACGTGAAGGCCCACCCGGGCACGCTGTCGTTCGCCTCGTACAGCCAGGGCACGGCCTCGCAGTACGCGGGTGCCATCCTCAACAGAAGGGCCCACCTGGACATGGAGCATGTGGCCTTCCCGGGCTCGGCGCCCGCGCTGGCCCAGGTCATGGGCAACCAGATCCCGCTGATGTTCGACGGATCGGTCACCTCCAAGCCGCTGATCGCTGGCGGCAAGGTCAGGCTGCTGGCCGTGGCCTACAAGAGCCGGCTGCCCGACTACCCGCAGGTGCCCACGCTGGCCGAGCTGGGCTATCCCGAGGTGGATTTCAGCAACTGGAGCGGCGTGTTCGCCTCGGCGCAGACGCCGCGCCCGCTGCTGGAGAAGATCCACGGCGCGCTGGCCCGGGTCAACGCCCGCAAGGCCGTGCGCGAACGCTATGCGGGCACGGGCTTCGAGCCCGTCGAAGGCGATCGCTCGCTGGAGCAGATGTCCACCGACCTGCGCACCGAGTTCGACCGCAATGCCGAGATCGTCCGGAACTTCGACATCCGGCTCAACTGATGCAGGGCGCCCCACCCAGGCGCTACACAAGGAGACTCCATGGCAAAGGCCATACGCTTTCATACCACCGGCGGCCCCGAGGTGCTCAGGCTGGAGCATGCCGAGGCCGGCGCGCCGGGACCCGGCCAGGCGCGCGTGCGCCACAGCTTCGTCGCCGTCAACTTCATCGACATCTATTTCCGCACGGGCCGCTATCCGCTGGCCCTGCCCAACGGCCTGGGCTCGGACGCCGTGGGCGTGGTCGAGGCCGTGGGGGAGGGCGTGACCGAAGTGCGGCCCGGCGACCGCGTGGGCTACCTGATGGGCCCGCAGGGCGCCTACAGCGATGTGCGCGTGATGCCGGCCGAGGTGCTGATCCCGCTGCCCGACGGCATCAGCGACCGCACGGCGGCCACGCTGATGATGAAGGGCATGACGGCGCAGTACCTGTTCCGCCAGGTCCATCCGCTGCAGGGGGGCGAGACCATCCTCTACCACGCGGCGGCCGGCGGCGTGGGGCTGATCGCCTGCCAGTGGGCGCGTGCCCTGGGCGTGACCATGATCGGCACGGTGAGCACCGACGAGAAGGCCGCCGCCGCGCGCGCCAACGGCTGCGCCCACGTCATCGTGACCTCGCGCGAGAACACCGTCGCTCGCGTGATGGAGATCACGGGCGGCAAGGGCGTGCCCGTGGTCTATGACTCGGTGGGCAAGGACACGCTCATGGATTCGCTGGACTGCCTGCAGCCGCGCGGCCGGCTGGTCAGCAACGGCACCTCGTCGGGCTCGGTGGTGGTGGACTCCCAGCTGCTGGCCTCCAAGGGATCGATCTGGATGACGCGGCCCGCGATGGTGCACTACATCCAGCCGCGCGCCCACATGCTGGAGATGGCGCGCGAGCTGTTCGACCATGTGCTGGCCGGGCGAATCGCCAGCGAGCCCCAGCAAAGCTTTGCGCTGGCCGATGCGGCCCAGGCGCACCAGGCGCTGGAGTCGCGCCGCACCACGGGCGCGACGGTGCTGATTCCCTGAAATGGACCTGTCATGCAGACCCCTGCGCTCCATGCCATCGGCACCGCGGCCGCAGGCCGCAGGCCCGTCACCTGCGGCCTTATCCGCAGTGCCAGCCTGCATGGCTACGCCGACCTGGTGAAAAGCCTGGGCCATGATCCCGCCGTCCTTGTGCGCGCGGCGGGACTGTCGGCGCGCCTGCTCGACGACCCGGAAACGCTGATTCCCATCCATGCCGTGCGCGAGCTGCTGGAGGTGGCCGCGCGCACCACGGGAACGCAGGATTTCGCGCTGCGCCTGGCGGCGCGGCGCAGCCTGTCCCACCTGGGCCCCATCAGCCTTGTGCTGCAGCAAGAGCCCACGCCGCGCCAGGCGCTGGACACGCTGTGCCGCTACCTCAAGCTGCTGAGTGCGGGCATGTTCGTACGCATCGAGGACGCGGGCTCCGGGGTGCTGGTGCGCCAGGACCTGGTGCCCATCGCGGGCATGGCCATGCGCCAGTCCATGGAGCTGGCGGTGGGCGTGATGTTTCGCGTGCTGCGCGAGCTGATCGGTGCCCAGTGGCGCCCGCAGCAGGTCAGCTTCGTACACCGCGCACCGGCCGATGCATCGGCCCACCGTGCCTTCTTCGGCGTAACCCCTTTGTTTGACCAGCCTTTCAACGGCATGGTCTGCCGCCTGGCGGATCTGCAACTGCTGCGCGAATGCGGCCAGGCGCAGGGCTCGGGCGTTGCGCGCTTTGCGCGAAGCCATCTGGAGCAGGCGCTGCGCAGCCGGGGCGAAGGCATGCAGGCGGCCTGCAGGGAGCTGATCATTGCACTGCTGCCGGGCGGCCGCTGTACGGCCCAGCAGGTGGCACGCCAGCTGGGAATGGACCGCCGCACGCTGCACCGCCGCCTGCTTGCGGAGGGGCAGACTTTCTTGTCGCTGCTCGACACCATCCGCAGGGAACTGGTGCTGCGCCATCTGCAAGACGGTGGCCAGCCCCTGGGCGAGGTGGCGGGCCTGCTGGGGTTTGCCGCGCCCAGCGGCTTTTGCCACTGGTTCCGGGCCGCTTTCGGCGCCAGCGTCTCGGACTGGCGCAGGCGGGGGCAGGGACGGGTTGGCGAGGCCTAGTGCGTCAGGCGGTCTTGCGCAGAAATCCCTGGTTGCCGCCGTTGCGGTTGGGCGCGAAGCCGTTGGCCGCCAATGTCTCTTCGGCGGTGTCGTAGAACACGCCAATCTTGCTGATGGCGCGCGCCTGTTGCGCCGTGGCGATGGGGCGGCCGAACTCGCGCGCGATGCGCACCAGTTGCTCGATCTGGGAGACCGTGCTGGCCTTGGCGCTGCGCGACTGGTTCCACAGGCAGTCCTCGGTGCCGCAGCGCACGTGCAGGCCCATGGCGATGCCCATCATGTTCACGGGCAGCACGTTGCGCACATTGCTTTCCACGGTGAGCACGGCGCCGTCGGGCACGGCGCGCACGAAGTGGGCCAGGCTGTAGATGCTGGGCGCGTCCATGCCGCCGCCGATCGCCACCCAGTTCATCACCAGCGGGCCCTTGTAGATGCCGCGGCGCATGAGCCGCTCCACGGACTCGAAGCTGTTGATGTTGTAGCACTGGAAGGCGCTCTGGATGCCGGCGGCCGACAGGCGCCGGATGTGCTCCTCGGCCCAGCCGGGCTGGGCGGGCACGGTCATCTCCTTGTAGGCGTCGAAGATGGCGGGCTTCTCGCGCGAGGTGCCCCTGAAGTCCGCGTCCTCGGCCTGCTCCGTCACGTTCATCTGCGAGGTATTGACGGTCACCGTGACCTGGTCGGGCACGGGCTCCAGCTCGGCCAGCATGTGGCGCGTGTCATCGGACAGCCACTTGGCGGCCGCGCCGTCCGTCTCGGGAGCAAAGCTGATCGATCCGCCCACCTGGATGATCATCTCGGGCACGCGCGCACGCACGCCGGCGATCAGCTCGTTGAACTTGGACAGGCGCTTGCTGCCTTTGCCATCCAGCTCGCGCACATGCAGGTGCAGCACGGTGGCGCCGGCGTTGTAGCAGTCCACGGCCTTCTGGATCTGCTCTTGCATGGTCACGGGAATGTCTTCGGGGAAATCGCCGGGCAGCCAGCCCGGCGCATAGGGGGCTGCCGTGATGATCAGGGGCTGCTGGTTTTCGGGGAACAGGTGGCCATCGAGAAAATTCATGGGACGCTCCGGTGGTTGGGGGTGAGGGGGGGGGTGTGAAAGAGTCTGTGCAGGGCCTCAGCGCGGGATGTCGCCGACGATGCCCGCGCGCTCCATGCGGCGGGGCGCCGGGTAGTAGTCGTTGAGCGCGTAGTGCTGGGTGCTGCGGTTGTCCCAGACGGCCACGTCGCCGGGCTTCCAGGACCAGCGCACCTGGTATTCGGGAATCGTGGCGCGGCTGATCAGGTAGTTCATCAGCAGCGCGGCGCCGGGCGCCTTGTCTATGCCGTGGCGCACGTTCTCGGGCGTGCTGTAGTTGACGAAGTGGGTGCTGAAGCCCGCGCCCACGAACAGCAGCTTCTCGCCGGTCTCGGGGTGGGTGCGCACCACGGGATGCTCCACGGGCGGGTGCTCGCTGGCCAGCCGCGCGCGCGCCTCGGGCGCCATCACGGCGCCGAAGGTGTGCTCTATGCCCGCCTTGGCGCGCAGGCCGTCGATGCTGCGCTTGATGCTCTCGGGCAGCTCCTCGTAGGCCTTGACCATGTTGACCCAGATGGTGTCGCCGCCGATCGGCGGGCACTCTATGCAGCGCAGCACCGCGCCCATGGCCGGGTTGGGGCGCCACAGGCCATCGCAGTGCCAGGTGTTTTCGTAGCTGTGCGGATCGTCGCTGCGGTAGATGCGCACCAGGCCAGGGTGCTCGGGATCGCTGCCTGCCACGGGATGGTCCTCCAGTGGGCCGAAGCGGCTGGCAAAGGCCACATGTTCGGCGCGCGTGATGTCTTGGTCCCGGAAGAACAGCACGCGATGGGTCAGCAGCGCGGCGCGGATGTCCGCGAACAGCGCGGCGTCGCGTGCGGCATCGCCGAGATGGACGCCGGAGATTTCGGCGCCGATGGCGGGGGTGATCTGTCGGATCTGCATGGTCGGTGTTTCCCTGGAAGTCAGTTCGCGGTGATCTGGTATTTCTTTACGATGCCGGCGTTGCGCTCGGACATCAGGCGTGTCTCGCGCTGCAGCGCGGCGGTGTCGGTGAGCACCTCGGGCTCCAGCCCCACGTCGGAGAGCTTTTGCTGCACGGCCGGCGCGCTGGCGGCTTTCCCGATGGCGGCGCGCAGGCGTTCCATGGTTTCGGAGGGCAGGCGGGCGGGCGCGATCAGGCCCACCCAGCCGCGAAACTGCAGCTCGGGGTAGCCGAGTTCGGCGGTGGTCGGCACCTGGGGCAGATGGCGCGAACGCCGTGGGCCGGAAAACGCGTAGGCACGCAGCTTGCCGGCCCTGATCAGGGGAACCGAGGTCAGCATGCCGTCGAACATGACGTCCACCTGGCCGCCCAGCAGGGCCTGCACGGCCGGGGGCGAGCCCGCGTAGCCCACGTGCTGCAGGTCCAGGCCCGCCTTGTCGCTGAGGATCAGGCCGGCGTAGTGCGACACGGTGCCGGGGCTGTAGCTGGCAAAGCTGGTCTGGCCTTTGCGTGCCTTGAGCTGCGCGAGCAGCTCCTGCAAGTCCTGGGCGGGCTGGCTGGCCGAGGCCACCAGCACCACGCCCGAGCGGGCCAGCGAGGCCAGGGGCACCAGGTCCTTGAGCGGATCGAAGGGCATCTTGATCACATGGGGGATCTCGGCCAGCAGATTGCTTGCGCCCACCAGCAGCGTCTGCCCATCGGCGGGCGCCTGCAGCAGGGTCTGCATGCCCAGCAGGCCGCCTGCGCCCGGGCGGTTGTCTATCACCACGGCCTGGCCTGTTTCAGACGCGAGCTGCTGGCCCACGACGCGCGCCACGATGTCCATGGTGCCGCCCGGCGGTGCGGGCACGATGAGCCTGAGCGGCTGGCGGCTCCAGGCCGTACCGGCGATGGCGATGGTGATGGCGCAGCCCGCGAGCAGCGTGGCGATGGCGTGGGGCAGTCTCATATCCATGTCTCCTTGTTCCGTGTTCTGGCATCCAGTATCGAAAGCCCGCTTTCCCGGGACTTGCCATTGGGGGACAGGCATTTGCCTTGTTGGGACAAATCCATGGCAACCCTGACCAGGGCAACCCGCGCATGTCGTGAATTGCAAAGCCGTTGGCATGAACTGCCAAGAAGCGGCGCGATGGCTTTCCTAGAGTCGATTCGTGGCGCAGGACCGCGCCAGCCCCACGACGAACAGGAGACCCCCATGCCCCGACTTCACCCCCATCCCTGCGGCCTGCACGCGCTGGGCCTGCTGTGTCTGGCAGGCGCGGCCGCCGCCCAGGCGCCCACCTCGGTCACGCTGTTCGGCGTGATGGACGCCGGCATCAGCCGCTACAGCGTGCGCAGCGATTCCTGGGACGCGGGCCCCGCGCGCTCGGCGCGGCAAAGCACCTGGGCGCTATCGCCCTCGGGCAACCTGGCCAGCCGCATCGGCATACGCGCCAGCGAAGACCTGGGCGGCGGCCTCATGGCCGGCCTGTGGCTGGAGGCGCCGGTGGCCAATGACACGGGCGGCGGCGCGCTCAACTTCGGGCGGCGCGCCACCATCAGCCTGTCCGGGCGCCTGGGCGAGCTGCGCATGGGGCGCGACCACACGCCTTCGTTTCTGAACGACTGGGCCTTCGACCCCTTCACCGTCAACGGCGTGGGCACCAACCTGATCGCCGTGGTCAACAGCAACCTGGCCATCGCCCGCGCGCTGGCCACGGGCGGCCTGCTGGGCGGCGGGCTGTCGGCGGGCACGGACACCTATCTGCGCGCAGGCAACTCCATCGGCTATTTCCTGCCGCCGGGCCTGGGCGGTGTCTATGGGCAGGCCATGTACGCCTTTCCCGAGAACAGCTCGAAGCGGGGGCGCTACGCGGGTGCCCGCATCGGCTGGGCCATGGGGGCGGCCGATGTGGCGCTGGGCTATGGCGAGAACACTCTGGGCACCTCGGGCGCCGGCGCGGAAAAGATCCGCTCGCTGAACCTGGGCGGCTCCTATGACTTCGGCCCGGTCAAGCTGTTTGGCGAATGGTCCGGCGTGCGCAACGAGCGGCGCGACGCCGGCACGCTGGCCGCCATCAACGACCGCTACCTGGGCGTGCTGGCCGGCGTGAACATCCCCGTGGGCCAGGGGGCGCTGCGCGCCTCCTATGCACGTGTGCAGTTCAGGAACGGCCAGGGTCTGGCCGACGGCGATTCCTCGGTGAACAAGCTCGCCCTGGGCTATGTGCACCCGCTGTCCAAACGCACGGCGCTGTACGCCACGGTGTCGCGCATCAGCGTGGGCAACGGGCGCAACAACCCGGGCGTAATGGGTGTGACGCCGCTGGTGGTCAGCAACCCGGCCATCCTGCCCCAGCCCGGCTACCTGACCACGGGCGGCATGCAGCCGGCCGGCGCGGTCGGGCTGGACCTGGGCCTGCGGCTGATGTTCTGAACGGCCGCGCCAATAGCCGTGGCGCCCGGGTGCCCATCTTCGCCTGCGCTAATCTGCGCGGCATGAATGGATCTTCTGCATGGACCCTGGGTTGGCGCACCCTGTGGCGCGACCTGCGCGCGGGCGAGTTGCGCCTGTTGATCGTCGCCGTGATGCTGGCCGTGGCCGCACTCAGCTCGGTGGGCTTTTTTGCCGACCGGCTGCAGGCGGGGCTGCAGCGCGATGCGCGCCAGCTGCTGGGCGGCGACGTGGTCGTGGTCGGCGACAACCCCACGGCGCCGGCCTTTGCCGAGCGCGCACGCGCCGAAGGGCTGCAGGCCCTGGAGACATCCAGCTTCCCGACCATGGCGCGCGCCAGCGATGCGCAAGGCGGCATGAGCCGCCTGGTGGCGCTCAAGAGCGTGCCCGAAGGTTATCCGCTGCGCGGCAGCCTGCGCGTGGCCGATGCCCCCGGCGCGGCCGACCGGGCCACGCGCGAGATACCGGCGCGGGGCGAGGCCTGGGTCGATGCGCCGCTGCTGGAGTCGCTGGGCATAGGCGTGGGGGACATGCTGCTGCTGGGCGACGCCCAACTGCGCGTGGCGCGCATCATCTCCATCGAGCCCGACCGGGGCGCAGGCTTCATGAACTTTGCGCCGCGCGTGATGATCACCTCCGCCGACCTTGCCGCCACAGGCCTGGTGCAGCCGGCCAGCCGCATCACCTACCGCCTGGCCGTGGCCGGCGCGGGTGATGGCTCCGAGCCGGCCGTGCAGCGCTACCGCGTCTGGGCCGAGCAGCAGGCCAAGGCGCCCGGCGTGCATGGCGTGCGCGTGGAGTCGCTGGACAGCGGCCGCCCCGAGATGCGCCAGACGCTGGACCGCGCCGAGAAATTCCTGAGCCTGGTCGCCCTGCTGGCGGCCCTGCTGTCGGCCGTGGCCGTGGCCCTGGCTGCGCGCGGCTTTGCCAACAGCCACCTCGACGCCTCGGCCATGCTGCGCGTGCTGGGCCAGAGCCAGCGGCGCATTGCAGGGGCCTATACGGTGGAGTTCGTGCTGGTCGGCCTGGCCTCCAGCGCCGCGGGCGTGCTGCTGGGCTGGGCCATCCACCATGTGTTCGTGCTGCTGCTGGCCGGGCTGGTGGAAACCGCCTTGCCCGCACCAGGCCTGTGGCCTGCGGCCTTCGGCGTGGGCATGGGGCTGACCCTGCTGCTGGCCTTTGGCCTGCCGCCCGTGCTGCAACTGGCGCGCGTGCCGCCGCTGCGCGTCATGCGCCGCGACCTGGGCGCGCTCAAGCCTGCCTCGGTGGTGGTGCTGGCCGTGGGCGTGGCCGGTTTTGCGGCCTTGCTGCTGGCGGCCAGCCGCGACATCAAGCTGGGCCTGATCGCCGTGGGCGGCTTTGCCGTGGCCGTGCTGCTGTTCGCGGCCCTGGGCTGGCTGGCCGTGCAGGTGCTGCGCCGCCTGGTGCACGAGAGCACGGCGCCGCGCTGGCTGGTTCTGGCCACGCGCCAGATCGCCGCGCGCCCCGCCTATGCCGTGGTGCAGATCAGCAGCCTGGCCGTGGGGCTGCTGGCGCTCATGCTGCTGGTGCTGCTGCGCACCGACCTCATCGGCAGCTGGCGCCAGGCCACTCCGGCCAATGCGCCCAACCGCTTCGTCATCAACGTGCAGCCCGAGCAGGCCGACGGTTTCCGCGCGGCGCTGGACAAGGCTGGCGTCACCTCCTATGACTGGTTCCCCATGATCCGGGGGCGTCTGGTCACCGTCAACGGCAAGCCGGTCAGCCCCGACGACTTCAGCGAAGACCGCGCCAAGCGCCTGGTGGACCGGGAGTTCAACCTCTCCACCACGGCGCAGGCGCCCGCACACAACCTGATCACGGCGGGCACCTGGACGCCTGGCGCCAAGGGCGAGATCAGCGTGGAGGACGGCATTGCCGAGACCCTGGGCCTCAAGCTGGGCGACACGCTGGGCTTCGACGTGGGCGGCGTGCCCAGCGAGGCGCGCATCACCAGCCTGCGCAAGGTGGACTGGGGATCGATGCGGGCCAACTTCTTCGTCATCTATCCCGTGGACCACCTGGACGACGTGGCCGTCAGCTACCTGGCCGCCTACCGCGCGCCCGACGTGGCGGGCTTCGACAACGCCCTGGTGCGCGAGTTTCCCAACATCACCAACGTGGACCTGAGCACCACGCTGGCCCAGGTGCAGCGCGTGCTGGACCAGGTGATACGCGCGGTGGAATTCCTCTTCGGCTTCACCCTGGCCGCCGGCCTGGTCGTGCTCTTCGCCGCCGTCACCGCCACGCGCGAGGAGCGTGCGCGCGAGTACGCCATCATGCGCGCCGTCGGTGCCCAGGCCCGGCTGCTGGCGCAGGTGCAGCGCGCCGAGCTGGCCGGCGTGGGCCTGCTGGCGGGTTTCCTGGCCAGCTGCGCGGCCGGTGCCGTGGGCTGGGCCCTGGCGCGCTGGGTGTTCGAGTTCAACTGGACCGTGCCTTGGTGGGCTCCGCTGGCGGGGGCTGTTGCCGGGGCCTTGCTGGCCTGGATGGCGGGGTGGTGGGCGTTGCGGGAGGTGTTGAGGAGGCCTGTGATGGATACGTTGAGGCAGGTGGCTGAGTAGTTTTGGGCCAGGTCCGGGCCTGGTTTTTGACCCTGCCGGGTGGTTGTTTTTCGAGGCCGGGTTTCGGCCCGGCGGCCGACTCCCTTTCTTATCGCGCGATAAGAAAGGAAGCAAAGAAGCGCG
>NZ_JBICKW010000027.1:0-3515 GCF_043104645.1 Delftia sp. WSY_12 | reverse complement strand
AGGCTGTTGGTGAGGGTGTTCTTCCAGGGCTGGCTGAGGTCCAGGGTGACTTTTTCCTGCTGGCTGTCCGGCGGGCCGCGCACGCTCAAGATGGCGCGGCCGGTGTCGCCGTAGGCGTAGCTGGCGATGCGCTCGTCCATGGGCTTGCCGTCACTGCCCTGGCCCTGGACGCTGATGCCCGTGAGCAAGGTGGGGTGGCGCGGGTCTTCATAGTGGTAGTGGCGCTGGACCGGGGCTTGGCCATCGGCCGACGGGAGGCTGACCTGCACGAGGCTGGCGTTCAGCTTGGCCTGGGGCTGGGTGCTGCCGGGCAACGGTGCGCTGCCGTGGCGGTAGCCGATGCGGCCCAGCGGGGTGTCGATGGCCTGCACGCCGGTGAAGCTGTCCTCGCCCGAAGATTGGGCGTAGTGCAGGCGCAGGCTGCGGCCCTGCGGGTCGGTGACCTTGAGCAGGCGGTTGCCCTTGGCGTTGTAGTCCAGGCGGACCTGTTCGCCCGAGGGCAGGCTGATGCGGGTCAGGCGCCCCCGGTGGTTGAAGCGCAGCTCGCGCCCGTCCATCCATTGCCAGGTGTAGTGCCGTTCCTGGCCGGGCTTGGTTTCCTTGGTGCCCTTTGTATCCGGGCCTTCGATGCGCAAGATGCCGTTGCCCGGCTGCTGGCTGGCGCACAGGCTGGGGTGCTCGCGCAGCTTGCTGAAGATGATGCGGGTGCCGTCGGCCTGCACGATCTGCAGGTTGGTGGGGTGGTCGTACAGGCGGGCCTCGTAGCTGAGCAGCCAGCCGCGGCCGAGCAGGCCTGGCGGCACGTAGGCCCGGCTGTAGCTGCTGTTGTAGTGGCGCACGACTTCCAGGCCGAGCACGCCTGGCAAGGCGGGCATGTCCACTTCGCGCTGGTATTTGTTGCCGTTGATGAGGTGGATGGGGTTGCCTGCGCCCTGGTGGGTGCTGCTGGAGTTGCCCTGGGTGGCGGGGCCGGCGCCGCCGCAGGGGCTGCCGCCGGGCGTGGGGGTGCAGGTGCCGCCGCCCGAGCCGCCACCGCCACCGCCGAGGTCGATGCCGCCGCCCGTGCCGGGGGCGCAGCTTTGTACGGTGGGGTCGCATTTGCCGGAGCCGCCGCCCAGGTTGGGGGCGGCAGCCGCCAGGGTGGGCGTGGCCTGGGCCAGCAGTGCGGCGAGGCATAGCAAGGCGCTGCGCAGCAGGGTGTGCCATGGGTGCATGTGAGTTTCTCCCTCGGGATTTTTAGGAATCTCGGGCAGGAGGCGGCCATGCGTCTGGCGGGGAGCTGGTGGAGGCAAGCCTGTGTCCGGGTTGCCGGTCAATCTAGGCAGCTGCGGCGTGCTTGTCTCTAGGAATAGTCTGTTTCTGAGGCCCAAAGGGAGGAATGGGTCGGAAAAGGGGCCGGCGTGGGGCTGTGGCGCAACGGAATGCGGCCGCCCGCATGCCCCACAATCCCCGCCAAAGGAGTGCACGGGCAATGGACAGATGGCAGGCCATGCGGGTGTTTTGCGGCGTAGTGGATGCGCAGGGCTTCACGGCGGCGCAGGACAGGCTGGGCATGACGCATTCGACCGCCTCGCGCCATGTCAAATGGCTGGAGTCGGAACTGGGCACGCAGCTGCTGCAGCGCAATTCGCGCGGGCTGAGCCTGACCGAGGCGGGGCGCAGCTACTACCTCAGCTGCGTGCAGTTGCTGGAGCAGCTCGATGCGGCCGAGGCCGCGCTGGCCGTGCGCCGCGCACGCGTGGCGGGCGTGCTGCGCATCACGCTGCCGCTGGCCGTGGGCGCCATCGAGCTGGGCGACTGGCTGCCCGAGTTCGAGCAGCAATTCCCGGATCTGGAGCTGCAACTGCTGTGCACCGACCGGCTGGTGGACCTGGTGGCCGAGGGCGTGGATGCAGCCGTGCGCATCAGCCGGCAATTGCCGGACAGTGGACTGCAGGCGCGGCTGCTAACGCATTCGCCTCTGGTGCTGGTGGCTTCGCCCGCCTATCTGATGCGCCACGGGGTGGTGCAGGCGCCAGAGCAACTGGCCGCGCACCGCGCCCTGGCCTTTGCTGCGGGTCCGGCCGAGTTGCGCTGGAGCGTGGTGTCCGGGCAGGGCGCTGTCACCGAGGTCCAGCCGCTTGCGGCATTGCGCACCGATTCGGTGGCCACCATCTTCGAGGCTGCACGCGCGGGGCGGGGCATTGCGGCGCTGACCTGGCATACCGTGCGCTCGGCCATCGAGCGCGGCCAGCTGGTGCGGGTGCTGCCCTGTTTTCATCTGGGGCAGTACAGCTACCACGCGCTGTATCCGCGCACGCGGCATCTGCGCCCGGCCGTGCGTGCCTTCGTGGATTTCATGGCACGGCGCTATCGGCAGGGGCCGGGGGACTGAGCATGGTGTTCTGGAGCCGGCCGCTCGATGCGCAGGAACAGGCCTTTGTGCGCACGCACTTCGGCGCCTCGCTGGATGCGCTGCTGCCGCGCATGCGCCTTTATCTGCGCCGCCTGGGCGACACGCGCAGGGCGCTGTCCATGAATGGCGGGCGCATCTTCATGCCGCGCGCCTTTTTCATGCAGTCCGATCCGCGCCAGCCGCTGCGCCTGTCGCATCCGCAGATCGCAGGCATCTTTGCCCATGAGCTGCTGCACCAGTGGCAGCGCCTGCAGGGCATGCCCGTCACGCGGCAGGCGGCCTGGCTGCAGTTCAAGGCGCTGTGCACGCGCGGCGATCCCTATGCCTACGAGCGCTGCGACGATCCCCGGCGCATGCTGCAGCGCTTTGTCCATGCCCAGGTGGAGCAGCAGGGCCAGATGTGGGAGGACCATGTGCGCGCCTGCGTGGCGGGGCAGGGCGATGCGGCGGGCGCCCTGATCGCGGCCCACGTGCGGGGCACGTGAGTCAGCTGGGCTGGATGCTCAGTGCTTCGATCAGGTCATGGGCCGACACATCGCGCGCCGCGCCAAAGCCCGCCACGTGCCGGGCGATGGATGGCGTGATGCAGACAAAGCGGAAGTCGCCCAGATCGGTCATGAACGCGGCTTCGGGGAAGCGCAGCACATAGCTGTCGCGCGCGCCATCGGCCAGCACGCTGCCGGGCGGAGGTGTGCTGGCCACGCCTTCAATGGCCACGCGCTCCAGTGCATGCACGCCCTCGCCGTCCACTTCGGCCGCGCACACCAGCAGGCTGACGGCCGGGTGCAGCTCCATGGCCCGCGTGTGCGCTGCCAGTGCGCTGACGTGCAGCACAAAGCAGCCAAACTGCGCATTCCAGGCCCAGGGCACCATGGACAGACGGGGAGCGGGCAGTGCATCGCCAGCCCCGGGGGCAGGGGAGTCGGCGGGCTGGGTGGCCAGGGCCGCGCTGCGGCGGCGGGCCAGCAGATCGCGCAGCGACAGCTGCAGGCGGGACAGGTGGGGCATGTCGGGCGTGGAGGGCATGGCGCCATCGTACCCGTGGCGTACTTGTGGCGTGCCCGTGGCCGGCTTGCGAAAGCACAAGGCGAGTTGCGGTGGCACCGGTATGCCATGGGCG
>NZ_JBICKW010000026.1:0-814 GCF_043104645.1 Delftia sp. WSY_12 | reverse complement strand
CAGCACCTGCTGTTCGAGACCACGCCCCTGCCCATGCTGGTCACCGACGCGGACCACCGCGTGGTACTGGTCAACAAGGCCTGGGAGGACTTCTTCGGCCGCGGCCGCTATGCCGTGCTCGGCCACGAGATCAAGGGCCTGCACTCGCGCGACGATGCCCTGCTGCAGATACGCAGCAACCAGGTCGTGATGCGCTCGGGCCAGCGCATGGTGCTGGAGGCCCGGCTGCCCCACATGGACGGCAGCTACCGCGACGTGCAGATCTCCAAGGCGGCGGTCAAGGATGCCCAGGGGCAGACCACCGGCGTGCTCAGCATCTTTGTGGATGTGAGCGAATTCCGCGCGGCCGAGCATGCCACGCGCGAGGCCCGCGACGCGGCCGAGGAGGCCTTCCGCGTGAAGTCGGAATTCGTCGCCAACATGAGCCATGAGCTGCGCACCCCGCTGCAGTCCATCATGGGCTTTGCCGAGCTGGGCAGCCTGCGCTCGCGCGGCAATCCCGCCATGGCCGACATGTTCAACGACATCCATGCGGCGGGCCAGCGCATGCTGGCCCTGGTCAATGACCTGCTCGATGTGGCCAAGCTGGACAGCGCCGTGGGAACCATCCACCTGGAGCGCACGGACCTGCGCAGCCTGATCCGGCCGGTCGTGCGCGAGCTGGAGCCGCAGCAGCAGCACAAGCTCATCGACCTGCGGCTCGAACTCGACGACGCCCCGCTGATCGCCAAGGCCGACCCCGTGCGCTTCCAGCAGGTGGTGCGCAATGTGCTGGCCAATGCCATCAAGTTCTCGCCCATCGGCGGGCGCATCG